>JAGNLM010000002.1:109288-246788 GCA_017999615.1 Gammaproteobacteria bacterium
GTTAGAGGTGGTGGAAAAACCAGAATGTCCCCATTTTTCCCATCACCCCCGTGCCCTCGCCTGGCCCGGGTACCCGGGTCATGGGGGAGCGTTAGAGGTGGTGGAAAAACCAGAATGTCCCCATTTTTCCCATCACCCCCGTGCCCTCGCCTGGCCCGGGTACCCGGGTCATGGGGGAGCGTTAGAGGTGGTGGAAAAACCAGAATGTCCCCATTTTCCCGAAAGGCGCAGGAGTGCCGCCCCGTCCAGCAACCCCTCCCGGCCCACGGGCGAGTCGGGCTCGAGACCCGCGCCGCTGCAGCTCTCGCCCCCGGGCAGGACCACCTCGCGATTGGTGAGGCGCAGGACCGAGCCGTCCGAGAGCCGGAGATCGGTCTGGGAGCTGCACTTACCGAACGTCCGCTCGCCCACGAGGCGGGCGGCTCCGTGATGGCGCAGCACCCCGGCGAAGACCTCGCCGGCGCTGGCCGTGCCGGGTCCGACCCAGAGCACGACGGACCCACCCCGGACCTTGGTGCCCCCGGGCGCCGCGTACACCTGGCGCCGCCCCCCCCGGTCCCGGGTCTCGCCGAGGGGCGTGCCCTCGGGCAGGAACAGTCCCGCGCTGTCGAGCGCCTCGAAGAGGTCCCCCCCGGGGCAGTCGCGCAGGTCCAGGACCAGGGGACCCCGCCCACCGGGCAGTCCCTGCACCGCCAGCGCGAGCAGGGTCCGGGTCTCCCGGGTGACGAACCCGCGCACCCGGATGACGGGGTGACCGACCTCCTCCGCCGACTCCACCGAGAGGGCCCGGTAGGGCTCCCGGGGCACCGTCAGCTCGCGCACCACCCCCCCTTCGCCCGCGGCCAGGGCGAGGCGCACGGTGCTCCCCGGGGCCCCCGCGAGCCGTCCCGCCGCCTCGCGGAGCGAAAGCGCCGCTACCGGTTTGCCGTCGATGGACGCGAGAGCGACGGGCGCGGTCACCCCCTGCCGAGCGAGTGCCCCCTCACCGTAGGGCGCGAGCACGAGGCGCTCACCCCACCGGGCGAGCGCCGCCCCGACCCCGACCCCGGCGTCATCCGCCTGCTCCCGGGCGTAGTCCGCTGCAGGGAACCAGCGCGCGTGGGGGTCGATGCGCCGCAGCCCCTCGGCGAGGCCGGAGGCCACCAGGCCCTCGAGGGCCGCCCCATCGGGGGCGTGGAGCCCGTGGCGCACGAAGGCCTGGCGGATCTCGTCGAGGGGAGGCCCGCCGGCGAGACCGACCGCGGGCGCCAGCAGCAAGGCCGCAGCCCAGGCGCGCAAGGCCTCAGCTGCCGAGCTTCAGGTACATGTCGGTGAGCAGCCGGTACTCCTCCTCCAGCTGCCGGCGCTGGGCCTCGAGCTGGGAGCGGCGAACGTCCTGCGGGCCGCTGCCGTCGCCCTCGAGCGCGTCGGCGCTGCTCGCCTTGGCCGCCTGCTTCACCTTGCCCTCCAGCTCCCGCGTTTGCCGCTGCAGTTCCGTGATCTGGGTCTGCTCCGCGGCGTCATCGGCCTTGAGCGTCTTGACCTTGTCGGAGAGCTTGCGGGTCTCGGTCTGCAGGCGGGAGATCTTCTGCTGCTCGGCCTTCAGGCGGCGTTCGGACTCGCCCTTGCGGGTCTCGAGTCCCGTCTTCTCGTTCTCGATGTCGGTCCGCGCCGCCTTCAGGCTCTCCAGGCTGTCCTGGCGGGTGCGCACGCGATCCTCGTACTTCCCGCTCGCGAGCCCCCCCAGGCCGCCGAGGAACCCGCCCTCCCGCGGGTTGTCGGTGGCACAGCCACCGCCCAGGGCGGCGACGAGCACCCCGGCGGCCGCCAGGCGGACCCGCCGGCTCATACGGAGAGCCTTTCGTCGATGCGCGCGAGCTGGGCGGAGCCGCGGTGCAGGTTGTCGATGTTCGTCTGCAGCTCCTTCACCTGTTTCTCGAGGGACTTCACGTACGGGTCGTCCCCGCCGCGCTGTCCCCGCTCCTCCTTGGCGACGGCCACCTTGATCTCGTGCTCTTTGCGCAGCCCCTCTTCCAGGTCGCGGCTCTTCTGCATCTTGGCCTGAACGGTGTTGCGCTGGGCCAGCAGCTGGTCCCGGGTCGCCTGGCCCGAGCGGTAGCGCGTGGCGAGCTGCTTGGACTGGGTGTCGAGGCTGCTGATTTGTCCCCGCAGCTTCTCGTTGTAGGCGACCGCCTCCTGGTTGAGCGCCTCGGCCTGGGCGATCTCCGCCTCCAGGAAGTCCTCCTCCCGGGCGTAGTTGGCCTTGCGCTTCGCGATCTCGTTGCCCGCGAGGTAGCCGACCCCGGCACCCAGCGCCGCGCCGATGAGCGCGCCCTTCTTGTCGCCCGCGGCGGCCCCGATGAGGCCGCCCACCAGCGCGCCGAGGAGCGAGCCCTGGACCCGCGTCGCCGTCTGGTCGTCACCGGACGACGAATCCGGGCGCTCGGTCCCGTTCGTTGCCACGCAGCCGCTCAGCAGGGCGGCCACCAGGACTGCGGAAACACTCCGGCTGATCATCGATTCGCTCCTGTTGCTTGCTCGAGCCGCGCTGCGGCTGCACGCGCTCTCTCGGCCTTTGACCATCGTTCGGAACGGGGTTCCCGCCGCATCAATCGGCGAAGCCCTGGAAGGCCTGCTCGAAGTCGGCCCGCCAGCGCTCGGGCTCGACCCGCCGCTGCGCGTTGAAATCGCGCACGTGCGCGGCCAGCAGCTCCGTCGTCTTCGCCTCCCTCGGCAGTAGCGGTTTGGCCTGAAGGGCCTTGAGGGCCGCCTCGTAGTAGGCCTCACCGTAACCGCCAAGGGCCGCGACCTTCTCCCCGTAGGCCTGGAACTGCTGGTCTGCGGACACCTTGAGCTCGCGCATGGTCTTCTGGATGGCGTCCACCTGCTCCTGGTAGCGGGTCGACATCTGGGCGAGCTTGCGGGCGCTCTCCAGGCCCTCGCCCATCTTCGCCAGGCGGGTCAGGTGCGCGCTCAGGTTCACCCCGTTGCGGGCCGCGTCCTGGGCGACGCTGCGTGCCCCCTCCCGCTGGGCCACCTCGAGCTGCTGGCGGGCATTGTCCACGTAGTGCTGGAGCTGGGCCAGGGGCTCGGCCAGCTGCGGGTTCTGGGCGGCAAGCCGCTGCAGGATCGGGTCGGCAGTGCCGAGCTGGCTCGCCGCCTGGGCGACGGCGTTGTCGAGCGTGCGGCCCACCGGCATGCTGGAGCGCACCGATTTCTTGTAGTCGGCGTACTCCTGCTCCAGGGACCGGCGGACCTCCGAGCTCACCACCACGTTGGACCCGATGGCAAGCCGGGTCCCGGTGTTGAAGCTGCGCCGCTCCTCCATCGCCTTCGTGTCCGGGTTCCACGCCCAGGCGTCGAGCTCCGCGCGGTTGGAGGAGCGCACGTCCCGGTCCGGGGTCGACACGCTCGCCCCGCGCACCGGCACGCCCCCGGGCTTGCCCTGCCAGATCTCGGGCAGGAACACCCCGCTCACCACCTCCTGCACGTTGCCGTACAGGTCGTGCAGGCCGAGGGCGTTCGGTTTGCGCAGGCCGACGGGACGGACCTTGTGCTTGGCATTGCCGAGCGTCCACGCGTGCTCGTTCAGCTCGCCCGGCGCGAACGGCAGGCGCTGGTCGAAGGTGCCGGCGGCAAGGGCCGGCTGCCCGCCCCGTGCGGCGTACTCCCACTCCGCCTCGGTGGGCAGGCGCACGAACCCCGGGACACCCGCCACCCGCGGGATCCCCGCCACGCGCTCCGGGTGAGCGGGGTCGAAGAGCCACTGGTTGTAGCGGTGCAGGAACTCCTGCAGGGCCCGGTGGCCGACGTAGGCGAGGGGCATCTTCAGGGCCTCCTCCCGCTCCTGGCCCTGGAGGGATGGCAACTGGCGGTCCGCGGGGTCGCCCGAGAGCTCCGCCAGACGGTCGAGCCCCATCACCGCCGCGAACTGTCCCTTGGTGAGCTCGTACTTGCCGAGGTAGGCGAGCCAGCGCTCACCCCCCTCGGCCGGGAACGAGCCACTCACCTGGGTGCGCTGCAGCCCTTCGAAGGGTCCACCGCCCGCGTCGCCCACCTGCACCACGCGGGCCGGGTCGGCCCAGAAGCCCTTGCCCGGCACCGCTACGGCCCGGAACACGGCCTCCGCGCCCCCCGGCATGGGCAACACCTGATCGCCCTCGAGCGGCTTCGGGTTCCAGGGGGTCTCCGCCGGCGCCCCCGCCGGGGCGCCGAGCGCCGGTGCACAGAGAAGGGAAAGGGCCAGCCAGGCGGCCCGGTTTCTATTCTTCACGAATGGCCTCCGCAGGGTCGATCCGGGTCGCCTCCCAGGCCGCGAGCACGGAGCTCGCCGCGGCCACCGCCAGCACCGCAGCCGCGGCGCCGTACAGGGTCCCGGCGGGCAGCGAGCAGATCCGCTGACCGAGGTCCAGGTCCGCGGCGAAGGCGTGGTTGATGAGGCTTGCGAGCACCCCATAGGCGGCGAGCGCGAGGACGAGGCCCATGGCGGCGAGCGCGCTGCCCTGGTAGACGGGGAAGAAGAAGACGTCGGGGCGCGTCAGTCCCACGAGGCGCAGGATCGCCAGGTCGCGGCGCTTGCGCTGCACCGCGGCGTAGAGGCTCGCCACCAGGACGGCCGCCCCACCGGCCACCCCGAGGCTCGCCACCAGCCAGAAGAGGCGCGCGAGCCCGCGGTCCAGGACCTGGATCCGGCGGATGTCGTCAACCCGGGCGGAGACCTCCACCCCTTCCGACCCCAGCCGCCGCACCAGCTCGGGGACGTCGTCGATGGCCCGGGCGTACAGCCGGAACCCGCGGTAGCCGCCGCGGGCCGCCGTGAAGCCCTCGCCGTCGAATGCGATGGGCCGTTGCAGGCCGGTGCGCAGCACGCCGAGGAGCTCCGCAGGCAGGTAGGCCCGGCCGGTGGCCGGCCCGGTTCCGGCGACCCGCACCGGGAAGCGCAGCTCCGCGACCCCGTGTGCGGCGAGCTCGAGTCCCGCGCCCCCCCCACCGGCGCTCTCCGGGGGCAGCCAGGCCTGGCGCAGACGGGCCCCGTCGCCGGTCGCCTCCAGCCCCCCCCAGGGCGGCGCGGGGACCCCGAGGCGGCCCGCCTGCTCCGGCGTGAGCGAGAGCCCCACCGCCGGGGCCGGCAGCCCCTGGAGTCCGAGCTCGCGGGTCTCCACCTCCGGGAGCAGGATAGCCCCCAGCCCCCGGAGCTTGCGCCGCAGGGCCTCCAGGGTGGACGCGCCGACCGCGCCCCCGGGGGCCGTGAGCCGGTACGCCTGCCACCCGGCGGGCAGGTCCCAGCCGAAACGCCCACGCACGGCCGCGGCGTCGAGGTCCTCCACGAACCCGAGGCCGGTGTTGACCACGAGGCCCGAGCGGGCGACGGGGTCGAGCGCCGCCTCCAGCAGCACCAGGACGCCGTCGTAGGTGGGTGCCGGGCGCGGCACCTCGCCGGCCCAGCCGCGGGCCGCAATCGCCTGTCCCTCCTTGTAGGCCTCCACGTCGAGCACGAAACCGAGCGGGGCATAGACGCGCGGGAGCGTCCCGCCGCGGGGGTCGAGCACAGCGGCCACCCGCAGCGACGCCGCTCCTTGCTCGGCCACGCCGCCGCGCGTGCGGGTCGCCCGGACCTCGAGCCCATCGCCGGCACCGGCCCCGAGCTGGGCCGCCGCGGCGGCGGTCAGCACGGCCTCGCCCTCCCCGGGGATGACCCCCCCGTTCTCCAGCAGGAGCGGGTCGCCGGGTGCCGTAGGGATCAGGTCCAGGGTCTGCAGCTTGCCCGTGCGCGGGTGCAGGACGCCGAGGATGGACGACGCCGGCAGGATGGTCGGCAACAGGAAGCCGACCCCCCGCTCCGTCCCCAGGCGCTCGAGCCACTGCGGTGCGTACTCGCGGGTCTGAGTCGGGCGGACCTCCCGGTACACCGGGTCCTGCACCAGGCGGTCGCGCAGGGTGGCCACCGTGCCGTGCTTGAGGCCCTGGAGGATGAGCAGCGGGGCCACCACCGCCGCCACGGCGATCACCAGGCAGAGGGTCAGGATCCACTCGTGGCGCAGGTCCGCCATCGCGAGCCCCGGGACCAGCCGGACGACGCGCGTGCTCATGCGGGCCCGCACACCGATTCGACCAGGCTCGGGGAGATGGCACCCAGGGTGCACCGGTAGGTACGGTCGGCGACGTCCCGCACCAGGTCCAGGTCGTGGGTGACCATCACGATGGCAGTCCCGAGCACCTGGGCGACCGACCGGAAGTCCGCCACCACCGCGCGGGCCCGGGACTTGTCCACCGCCGCGGTGGGCTCGTCCGCCAGCACCAGGGCGGGGCGGTGCAGCAGGGCGCGGAGCACGGCGACCCGCTGCCGCTCGCCTCCGGAGAGCCGGTGGGGGTGCCGGTCGAGGAGCCGGCCGATCCCCATGCGCTCCGCCGCGCCGGCGATCGCGGCATCCTCCCGGTAGCGGCCGTTCATCTTCAGGGGCAGGGCGAGATTGCCCCGCACCGTGAGGAAGGGCAGGAGACCGCCAGTCTGCAGCACGTAGCCGAGCCGCTCCCGGCGCAACCGGGCGAGGCGGCCCTCGCGCCCCTGCTGCCAGAGCGCCATCACGTCGGTGACCTCGTTCCCGAGGCGGACGCGGAAGCTCTCCGCGGCGCTCGGGCGCAGCACCAGAGCGAGCATGTCGAGCAGCGTGCTCTTGCCCGAGCCGCTGTCCCCGACCAGGGCGACGAACTCCCCCGGATGCACCTCGAACCGGGGAACGCGCAGCCGGAAGCCCGTCCCGCCGTGCTCGCGCTCGCGCGTGAGCCCCCTCATCTCGACCAGGGGAGAACGGGCCTGCGCGTCGGGCGTGGCGCGCACCTCAAGGCGCATGGGCGGCGGGCAGTCGCTGGGGTGGGTCAAGCAGGAGGCGGCGCATTCCGGCGAGGACGGCCGCCGCGTCTGCCGGGGCGTTCGCCATGGCGCTGAAGACCTCGAGCGCGCGCAGGCGCTCCTCCTCCGTCGGCGCCGGCTGGCCCGCCTGGCGCTGCGCCATCGCCTGGTACTTCTCGTCGAGGGTCGCACCGGGAAGCGAGGCGAGAGTCGCCGACATCTGGGACTCCAGCGTGCGGGACATCTCCTGCATCTGCGTGCGGACACCGTCCCGGGCACCGGGCTCGGGACCTGGAACCGCAACGACCACCGTGGTCATTCCCACGCTCACCAGTTCGCGGGTCTCGCCGTCGTAGAGCAGCACGCGCACGAGCCCGCTGTCGCGCGCCTCGTACCGGCGCGTCACCCGGGGCACCTCGGTACGCTGCACCTGCTCCGTGTCGCTGAACTCCCAGACGAACACCGGCCGCTTCGGCATCCTCAGGGGCGGAAGGCCGGCCTGAATGGCGACCTCGTCCCCTGCCAGGGTGAATACCACTATGGGCATGCGCAGCGCGAGGGGCGCCGCACCGATGGTGAGCGTGTAGTCGCCCCCCTTGGCGTCGTCTGCATTGGCGACCAGCACGTAGATGCCGTCCTTCGGACGCACCGTGACGGTCACGATGCGATTCTGGTCGCTGAACGTCGCCACCGGAGCAAGGGCGCTGTCCGCGCGGCGATCACCGGACAGGACGTGCACGCTGGCGCGTTTGTATCCGTCAAGCGGACCTTCAAGGCGCAGCGGCACGGACCGGGTCTTCCCGGCGGGGACCTGGACCTGCAGACCCCAGGCCTTGGCACGGTGCCCCGCCTTGAGGCTCATCGTCAGTTTCCCGGTCTCAGACTCGGACTCGCGCAGGAGCGCCCAGGCCGTCATCGCCTCCGCCGGCACCGAGCCGTTGTCGTTCGCTGGCATACCGCTGTCCGGGTGGAACAGCGTGTGCGCCACGAACTCGTGGAAGTGCGGGTTCAGCCCCTTGCGGTGGGCGCCCTGAAGGTACTCGGACAGGGGATAGAGCACGTCGTGGAGGTTCCACCAATCGGCGTTCGCCACGGACTCCCACATCGCCTTGAGCTGCTTGCCCGGGTCGCCGGAACGGCCCAAGAGGAAGTCGACGAAGTGCGCGGCCTGGTAGGCGTGCTCGTCGGCCGTCGCGGTGATGTCGGCGCTGAAGAACTTCGGTTTCACGGTGCGGCTCGGACGGGACTCCTTCCAGACCACGACGTCGCTGGCGTAGTCCGCCGTGGCGTCGCACCACCAGTCCGCGAACGTCATTCCTCCGATGTCCCAGTAGTACTCGTTCTGCACCGCGTGGAAGAGCTCGTGGGCGGCCACGCGGCGCAACAGACTGTGCCCCGTGCTGCTCGCCCCCACGTGGATCAGCCCCGAGGCCTTGTCACGGAAGTCCTGCTCACCAAGCGTATTCTCCACCAGCACCTGGATGGGCGGCGCGGGCATCTTGAAGCCCGACTCCCGGTAGCGGGCATAGGCATGGTTCAGGTAGGCGCCGAGGTCGCGCAGGAACACCGGCAGCTTGGGGTCCGAGAGGTAGCTGGGCAGACCGCTGGGAAAGAGCCTGGCGAGGTTTCCGTCGCCCGTATAGATGACCTTGCTTGCCCAGGCCTCCGCCGTGTTCTCCTTCGGTGGCGTGAATAGCTCACGGTCGTACGCCACCTCGAAATCGCCCAGCGTGATGACACCGTAGCCGAGCGTCTTCATGAACCAACCGAATGCGGTGAGGTGCCGGGTCTGAACGGTCACCACGCGCCGGGCGGCGTCGACGTGCGCCGGGAGAACGACCCACTGCCCGTAGTCCTCGTTCCACCAGGCCACCTGCAGCGCGCTCGCGCCCGGGACCCCGGCCGGGATCGCAAGGTCCGCGTAGCTCAGCTCCAGGGTCACCGGCTGGCGAAATCGGCTCTGGCCGGTCACCGCGACGTCGAGTGCCGCGACGGGCTTCAGCGCACCGTAGGGTGCCGGGGGCGGGTCGGCAACCCGCGAAATCACGATCTCCGCGGGCTTGCTCAGGCTACCGGCAGGGAACTGGACGGCGAGGTTGCCGTGGCGGGCGGTCGCCGGCCCTGCCGTCGTGTCGAGCGCCTGACGTGCGAGGGGCTCCAGGCGAAGGGGTGCGCGGGCCTTCGGAGGCGCATCGTCCGGCGGCGCGCCGTCGACCACTGCAGGCCCGACCGCGACGGGTTGAGGCGCCGGCACCGCCGGCTCGGCGGCTGGCGGCGGCTGGACGGGTGGCGCGGGTGTCGCGGGTGTCGCGGCTGTCGCGGCTGTCGCGGCTGTCGCGGCTGGCGTGCGGGCGGCCGGGGCCCCGCCGGGTTGCCCGGCCGCGGGACCGGTGGCGCAGCGGGGCCGCTGCTCGGCCGAGGGCGCCAGCACGAAGACCATGTCCTGGTAGCGATCAGAAACGTAGAGCTGACCGCTCGCGTCGACGGTCAGGTCGGTGACGTGCCGAAGGCGCGCCGGACCGCCCGCCCCGTCCTCGCCGCCGAACAGCAGCGGGCCGACCTGGACGAGGAAGCGCCCGGACGGGTCGTATTTGCGCACCACGCCGTCGTTGTCGCCCACGTAGAGATTGCCGTCCCCGTCGGCGGTGATCGATTCCGGGGTGAAGCCGTCCACGGTCTTCTCGGACAGGGGCACGGCCGTCACACCCACGACGGACCAGTCGCCCAGCGGCCCGCCGTCGGGGCCGTGCCGATGCACGCGCCCCTTGTCCCGGTCGATCCAGCTGATGAACCCGCGGGGGTCCACCGCGACCCGCCCCGGGATCGCCGGCCACGCCGCGAGGCGGCTGCCCTCGGGCGAGACACGCCTCAGGCCCTTGCGGTCGACGACGTACAGCGACCCGTCGGGAGCGAGATGGAGCTTGTCCGCGTCGAACAGCTCGTTCAGCTCGCCCGGGGGCCGGCCGTCGCCCCACACGCCGAGGAACTGCCCCTGCGGCGAGTAGTGCTTCACCCGTTTCTCGTCGAACACCCAGACGCTGCCGTCCCGCCCCACCGCAAGGTCCTGGGGCATCGACAGGTGCTGCAGCTCGCGGCCGCGCTCGCCCCACTTGCGCACAAACCGCCCCTCGGCGTCGAAGACCTGCACCCGATGGGCGTGGGCATCGAGGACGAAGAGATTTCCAGAAGAGTCGACACCGATGCCCTCGGCGTACTTGAGCTGCCCGTCTCCCTCGCCCGGCCCGCCCACCCGGCGGACCAGGCGATAGGGTGGCTCGCCGGCGCGCGCACCCTCCAGGATCTTGCGCACGACGGGCTCCCCTTCGCGCCCGGTGCTCCCGGCGCCGCCGGCGACGACCACGAGGTAAGTGCCGTCCGCGCGCGGCTCCTGGAACATGTGGAACATCAACCAGTAGGGCTCGCCGCCCTGGCTCGTGGTCAGCTCGTAACGGTTCGCCGCCTTGCCGCCGATCGTCACGGCCGTCGGTCCCCGCAGCTCGGCCTTCAGGTCCTTGCCGATCTGTTTCACCATCTCGGGCTCCGGGACCGGTGCGACCGACAGCCCCAGAGTCACGGCGTTCTTCGCCTTGATGTCCCCGAGAAAGTACCCGGCGACCACCTGGCGGTCCGACTCGGGGATCGGCAGCCAGCCCGCCGGGAGGTCGACCTGGAGGTCCCCCAGGTAGCCCGTGCGGGGAGCGTCGGGCCCGGGCGCGGCCGGGGCGTCCAGTGCCGCGAGGGCGGCGGCGCACTCGGGGCTCGCCTCCCGGGCAGCGGGCGCCGCCGGAGCGGGTGCACGCCCAGCCGCCAGCGGCGGCGTTGGAGCCCCGGGCAGCCCGGGCGGCACCACCAGGGTGGCATTCCCGCCGATTTCCAGGGACCGCCCGCCCGCGTCCACCAGGCGCGCGGAGGCACCGGGGGCCGTGCGCAGCAGCATGCCGGGGGTGACCGCCGCCCCGCTGTCGAGGGGTGCCCACTCCAGGTACTCGTGCTGGCGGAGCAGCTCGGCGAGCCGTCCCAGGGCCGGCGCCGTGGCGTCCCCGGCCTTGCGGGCCTCCTGCGCCCGCGCGGCCAACGCGTTGGCGTCGGCCCCGAGCAGGTCGACGCCCTTCGCCCGTTGGGCCATCAGGGCGTCCGTCAGGTCCCGGGGCAGTCGGCCCCAGCCCATCAGGGCCCGCACCGTCACCTTGCCCTCGCCCGCCAGGCCCAGCAGGCCCTGCGGGCCGGTGGCCCGCTCGACCCGTCCCTGCGTCGATTCCACGCGATAGGACTCTTCGGCCCCCGCACCGGGTGCCCCCAGAAGCCAGGCGGCGGCGAAGGCTGCGGCCACCCGCAGCAGGGCGGAACGACGGGAACGGCGGTTTGGTTCGGTCATGGTGGCCCCGTGGCGGGTGCTGCCGCCGACGCGGCTCCCCGGGTCAGGGAACCGCGCCGGCGGTCACGAGTGACTCAGGGCATGTAGTCGAGGTGCAGGGGGTAGACCTTCTCGCTCTCCGGGTCGCCCTCGGCGAGCCGCACCCAGGCGTCCACCTGCTCGTTGATGGTGCGGTACTGCTGCAGCTTGCCGAGCAGGTTCCACTCGAGCGCCGAGCGCTGCTCCGCGGTCATGCTGGCGTAGCGCTCGTCGTCCAGCGAGAGGACGTCGCTCTTGTAGGGCAGGCTCTGGATGAACGCCGGCAGCAGCCCGGACTCGACCAGCTTCGCCGAGCGGCCGATGTCCTCGGGGCGCTTCAACGTCTGGCCCGAGACCGCCTGCAGGGCGTCGAAGAACTGCATCTGCGTCACCTCGGCCCGCATGAAGGCCTGGACCACGTGGTCGAGGGCCTGCACCAGGCTGCTCAGCTGCTGGCGGGTGACCAGGACGCGCACCTCGAGCGAGCGGTCCGCGGGGTTCACCAGGTCGCGGTCGAGCGCCCAGGCGATGACGTCCTTCGGCGGCTCGGCGGCCTTGCCCACGTATTCCACGAGCGCCGCCTCCCAGAGCTGCTCGGTCCGGGCGCCGGACTCGCCGGCAGCTCCCTGGGCCGCCCCGGAGGCCTGGGCTGCGGGGGCCCCGGCGGCTGCGGCCGCTGCGGCGGGCTGCGTGAGGAGCTCCTCACCGGGCTTCGCCGCCACCGCCCGCGCGAGCCGGTCCAGCAGCGTCCCCGTGACGCTCTCGACCGCCTTCTGGAAGTCCTCCTGACGGAAGGCGTCCACCGGGACCAGCGCGGACTCGGTGCCGCCGCGGATCCGCGACAGGTGGGCGAACTGCTGCTCGGCCACCCCGTGGTCCTCGGCCGCGCGCTCGTCGCGCAGGTGGATGGCGAGCAGGTGCACCTGGGCGTCGTCGGCCTCCAGGCGCAGGTCCTTCTCGTCCTTGGAGGTGGTGTTCTGCGGGTGCCCCTTCGGGTGCGAGCTCGCGTCGCCCACCAGCACGACGAAGCGCAGCGCCCCCGGCTCCCAGGCCGAGCGCAGCGCCTGATCGACGCCGGCAAACATCTCCTCGGCGTAGTCGAGGCTGCCGACCGTGGTCGCCTTCACCTCGTTGTCCAGGAGCTTCACGAGCGCCGCGGCGTCGACCAGGGAGGGGGTGAAGTTGCGGGCGGTGTACTCGATGTTGGGCACCTTGGCCTGGGCGTCCCGGTAACCCACGAGCCCGAAGCGGACCCGGCCCTTGATCTCGGGGTTGTCGAGCCGCTTGACCATCGCCGAGACCGCCGAGCGGGTGGAGTCGATGTAGGGCTGGGTGCTGCGCGTAGTGTCCATCACGAACACCACGTCGAGCTTCAGGTCCTGCAGGGCGACGCCCTGCGCGGCGTCGCGGGCCGTGCCCGCCTGCTCCACGTACTCCGCGTTCTTCAGCGTGTCGGCGCCGCGCGCGCCCGGCACCGCTGCCGCCAACTGCAGGTAGCGTGCGTCGTCACCGTCGAGGGTCACGCTGTCGAAGCGCACGATCGGCAGGATGTAGAAGTTCCGCGTGATGTCGACGAAGCGCCGGGGCTCCACGCTGACCAGGTCCTCTGGCGCGTCCTTCGCCGCGACCTTCTGGTAGAGCGCGTCCGCCTGGGCGGCGCGGTCGCCGGCACCCACCACCCGTTTCAAGGACGGCAGGTCGCGGAACATCAGCACGGGCTTGCGGCCGTCCTGCACCCCGCCCGGGTGCGTGTAGGAGACGAGCAGCGCCTGGCGCCACTCGAGGACGTCGGCGGCCCGCATCCAGCCCTGGGGCCCGGTGCTCGAGGCACCCACCTGGTACCAGCCCTTCGGGTTGGCAGGGTCACTCACGTCCACCCCCTCGCGGGCGTACACGTAGAGCGGATGGAAGGCCTTCACGTTGGCCTGGGCGATACCGGCGGGGTTCTCCGCGCGCTCCTTGTAGAGGTTCGACAGGGGACGCGGCAGCACGCGCAGGGGGAGCTGGGTCCCCGCCTCGATGCAGGGACCCTTGCCCTCGCAGCGCACCGCCGGCTCGTCGGTCGCCGGCCCACCTTCGAGGGCATCGGCACCGGAGGCGGCGGCCTTCCCGGCCAGTGCGGCTCCCGCCGGACCCACTGCACCCGGAGGGGCCCCGGCGGCGGCAGGCGCCCCAGTGCCTTCGAGGGCGTCGGCAGCGCCGGCGGCCCAGGCGGCGGGGCAGGTCCCGGCAAGGGCCAGGGTGAGCGCGAGAGCGGTATTCAGGTGGCGCATGGCAATTCCCCTCGGGATGGTACGGCAGGCACCGGTCACGGCGCGGGGGGCACGTCGATGCCCCGGGTCTTGAGATAGGCCTCGAGCTTCTTCACGCGGGCGGCGACCTGGGGGTCGGGGTGCAGGGCCTGGCTCTGACGGTAGGCCTGCAGGGCACCCGGATAGTCACCCGCGCCTTGCAGCCCTTCCCCGTCACGCTGCAGGCGGGTGGCCTGCTCCCGACTGGCGCCATCCCCGGGGGCGGGGGCAGCGGAGCCGGCCGTGGCCGCGGCAGCCGTCGTTGCGGCCGGGGCCGCTGCGGCGGGCGCAGTGGCGGCAGGCACGGCCTCGGGCGTCGGGGCCACCGCGGCCTCGGCCGCCGGCGGCGCCTCCCCTCGCGCCCCCTCGAGCTCCTTCAGGTCCGCCTCCGCCACCCGACTCCGGAAGTCATCCTGGCCCTTCATCGCGTCCAGGAAGCGTTTGTACCAGACCTTCGCGTCCGCCGTGCGGCCCACGTTCTTCAGGGCCTGGGCGTACGAGAAGCCATACTCCTCCAGGACCTCCGGGGCGACCTCCGGTCCGGCGAAGAGCTCGCCATACAACTCCACGGCCTTCGGCCAGTCCTTCATCTCCTCGTAGATGAAGACCAGCCGGCGCTTGATCAAGGGCACCCCCTCGGAATCGGGGTAGCGCGCCAGGAAACGCTCGAGCAGTGCCCGCGCCTCCGGGTACTTCGGCGCATCGTAGGCCTGCAGGTAGAGATTGGACATCCTCCAGTAGGACTCCTGGGCCTGCTCGGTCTCCGGACACTTCTCCATGACCTCGAGGTAGAGCCGCTCGATGGTGGTCAGGTCGTAGGTGTCGGCCTGGCGGATCTGCTCGAAGAGCGACTTCGCCAGCGCGTTCGGGTCCTGGGGCGCCGGCGCCTCGCCTGCGGCCTGTGCCGCGCCTCCGGGCACCGGTGCGGGGGCCGTCGCGGGCGCAGCCACCGGGCCGGCCGCGGCGGGCGGGACCGCCGCCGGGTCCGCCGGCGCGGCGGGCTCGGCCAGGGGCTCCACCCCGAGCGCTGGCCCCACGGCAAGCAAGCCGAGGAGCGTCAAGGTGAACCGGTTGCAGACTTCTTTCATCGGAGTCTCCCTTCTCAGCAGGCCCGGCGCGACGCACGCCCTGGGCCCCGGATTCAGCGGCCCACGCCGCGCCGCCTTGAGCACCAGAGTCACCCCGAGGCCGGTGCAGGGCATCACCCGCAAAGAGAGGCGATGATGGCGCCCTTCACCCCTGCCGCCAACAGGGGCGAGCGGAGTTAGCATGGACACCGGGCGGTCGGTGTCGCCCCGACCTGCAGGTAGGGCACGACGGTGAGGGCAGGCAGATGACGGAGTGGTGGCGCAGGGTGCTGCTCGCTGCGGCGGTCGCGACCGGGGCCTGGCTCTGGTTCCTCGCGGACCTGGCACCGCTGGTGAGGCTGGAGGCGGTGGACTTCGCGAAACGCCAGGAGCGTCACGGGGGGACGGCCGGGGCGCTGGTGGAGGAATCCCGCCGCATGCGGGCCCTGACGCCGGAGTCCTTCGTCCAGGAGCTCACCCGGAACCGGACCCTCGAGGTGACGGGACCGGCCTGGAGTGCCTTCTTCCCCACCGTGCTGGACGCCTCGGCCCGGGGGACCGTGCCCCCCGAGTGGCGGGACCGGGCGCTGGAGCACGAACGCGGGCGCGGTCACGGGCCGGTGAGTCTCTTCTTCCGCCTGGACGAGTCCCCCCTGGACGAGCTCTCGGGGCGCACGAAGCCCTCCGAGGAGAGGTTCCTCACCCTCGCGGGCGAGGCACCGCCGCGCTTCCTCGCCGCCTGGCCCCGCTCCCTGTCCGACGACGACTTCCAGCTCGGCCGTGGCCTGAGCGGTTACGACGCGCCCGCCGAGATGGTGTTCCGGCTCCGCCCCTGGGTGCCCTGGGTGCTGGCCGCCGGCCTCGCCCTCTACGTCCTCCTGCCCTGGCCCCGGCGCCCGCCCGGCGCCATCGTCTTCTCCCGTTGGCGGGTCGTGCTGGGCGACCTGGTGGGCATCCTCCTGTTCGGGATGTTCTTCTCCCTGCCGTTCTTCATCGTCGGCGGGTCCGTCCAGGCGCTGCGCGATACCTGGGGCTTCCCCCTGGTGCTCTGGCCCCTGGCGGCGCTCGGGCTGCTCGCCCTCTGGTTCGGGGCCCGCTACTCGGCCTACGCCATCGAGGTCCTCCCGGGCGGACTCCGGGTGTCCGGCATCGGCCCGGCCCTGGAACTCCCGTTCACCGAGGTCCGGTCCTTCCGGCCGGCGACCCTGCGCGCGCCCCGCTGGCTCGTACGCGCCCTGTGGGTGGCGGCGCTCTTCGGCAAGGGCCGCGGGGCCGGCCAGGCCCTGATCCTGGGCAGCTCCGAGACCGGCGGACTCGCCCTGGAACTGCGCGACGGCCGCCGGGTTTTCCTGTGGGCCACCGATGCGATGGGCAACCTGGCGATGCGCGGGTTCGAGCGCGTGATCGAAGGGCTGCGGGCTGCGGGCGTGCGCGAGCTCGACGAGCCCATCGAGCGACGGGCCATGCTCCCGCCGGATGTCGAGGGGCCGGGGGTGCGCGGCACCCCGGCGTTCGGGCTGACGCTCATGGTCCTGGCGCCGGGACTCCTCGCCGCCGCCATCGGGGCCTGGCTCTCCCGCACCGAGCCGGCACCGGCCGTCCCCGTCGGGCAGGGCGCGGCGAGCGGTGAACGCGAGGCCGCCCCCGGGGCGGCGACCCCGGCCGGGGCACCGGGGGATGCAGGTCTCCTCCACCGCACCCCCACTCCCGCCCTCCCCGGCCGAGCCCTCGGGCCCGGCGACATCGCCTGGGAGGTCGTGCGCGAGGTCCCCGACGCCGCCGTCACGCGGGGCACGGCCCTCCTGACCCGCCCCGGCGGCGGGGTCCTGGTCGCGGGGGAGGTCGGGTTCCTGGACCTGAACGCGACCGACGTCTACGCCCTGGCCCTCGGCCCCGCCGGCG
Source organism: Gammaproteobacteria bacterium (assembly GCA_017999615.1). Classification (NCBI taxonomy): domain Bacteria; kingdom Pseudomonadati; phylum Pseudomonadota; class Gammaproteobacteria; species Gammaproteobacteria bacterium. Next base: position 125,771 of record JAGNLM010000002.1, read on the forward strand.
AGACCGCGTGGGAGACACGCCGGGAGCAGCCCTGGGAGGACGCCTGCGCGGCGGTGGCGGCACTGCCCGGAGGCGGATACCTGCTGGCGGGGGACGCCAAGGTGGACGACCGGCTCGCCAGCGACCTGGACCTGGTCGCCCTCGAGGAAGGGGGCACCGAGCGCTGGCGCCGGCGCCGGGGACAGGAAGGGCGCTACGAGCGAGCCGCCGGGTTGGCGGCGGCAGACGACGGTTACCTAGTGGTCGGCTCGACCGAGCGCGGGGTCGACGTCGCCCTCTCGCCGGCCGGCGAGCTGGTGCCCCGTGTCCGGGCGCCCGCGGGGGCCGCGTATCTCGTGAAGCTGGACGGCGAAGGCCGCCCGCTGCGCGAGGAGTCGCTGCCCGGGGCCGGGACTGCGGGACTCCAGGCCATCGCGGCCACCGGCGAGGGCGGGTTCGTCGCCGCCGGCTGGACCGAGCGTCGCGACGAGGACTTCATCGACGCCTACCTGGTCGGCCTGGACCGGGAGGGCCGGGTGACCTGGGAGCGGTCCTTCGGAGGGCCGGGGACCCAGAAGGCCGCGGCCCTGACCGTACTGGCGAACGGCGACCTCGCCCTCACCGGCCGGGCGTCCGTCTCCGGGCGGCGCGCCCCGGCGCTGTGGCTCACGCGCACCGATGCCCGGGGGGAACCCCGCTGGACGCGGACCTGGGACACCGGGGAGCTCGAGGGCGTCGCCGTGATGGCGGACGCGGGCGACGGCCTGCGGGTGGTGGGGCGGGGACGGGCCCAGGGCGGCAGGGACTTCCTGTACCTGTTGCGCACGGACGGGGCAGGCCAGGTGCGCGAAGAGGCCCACTACGCCCCGGGCGACGCCGGCCTGACCCCCTACGCCGCCCTCGCGCTGCCCGACGGCGGGCTCCTCGTCACCGGGCAGCGGGGCACCGCTCTCTTCGCCCTGAAGATGCGGTGACCGCCCGCGGGGCCCCCGCAGGGCCCCCGCAAGGCCCCGCCCGCCCTGCAGCTACTTCCGTTGCAGGATGGGCGGGAGCTGCACCGGCGCCTCGATCTGGGGGCGGTTGGTGCAGTACCAGTCCTTCTGGCTGTGCTTGGCGGTCACGAAGGAGCCGCCGCCCTTGCCCTGACCGAGCTTCAGCGTCTTCGCGAGCGCCTCGGCCAGCGTGACCGGCTTGCCCTTGGAGTCCTTCTGGGGGTGCTTGGCGAGCCAGGCGGCCTGCTCCTGGAGCGCCTTGCGGATGTCGGCGAAGGTCGTCCCGGGCGGGAGCACCAGGCGCCCGGACTTGAGGTCCCGAACCACGCTGATGATCCCTTCCGCCGCGGCCTGCTGCTGGCCGACCTCGTCGAGGTCCACGCCGGTGATGAGCACCGTCGCGTCGATCTCCACCGAGGCGGAGCCGCCGGTGCCGAGCCCGAGGGTGGCGGCCAGCTTGCCGCCCAGCCTGATCTTGGTCCACGAGAGCTCAGCGTCGACGGCCGCCTTGCCGCCCGCCCCGTAGCTCACCTCCGCCTGTCCCCTGGCGGTCGCCTTGAGTCCGAGCGCCGAGAGCGATGCCTCGGCCTCGACCTCCGCCTTGCCGCCCACGAAGACCTCGGCCTCCGCCGAGACGGCCACCTTCTCGGTGCTGATGACGCCCTCGACCTGCCCCTTCGCCTCGGCCCCCACCTTGGCCGTGGCGGTGACCTTCCCCGCCGCCTTACCGCCGCCCAGGTCCCTCTCGGCCGAGCCGGTCGTCGTGATCTTGATGATGTTCGCCTCGGCCGAGGCCTCGGCCTTGCCCTTCAACCCGTCGTTGTCTGCAGTGACCTCCCAGCTGCCCTTGGCCCCCGTCTGGCCGACCTGGACCTTGTGCTCACCCTCGAGCTCGACGCCTCCCACGGTGGTGGCGCCCGAGGTGGACGACGCCGCCTTCTCGTCGTCCTTGGGCTCGAAGAGATCACCACCCGCGATCTTGATGCTGCCCTTGACCGGGCTGTCCTCGCCCTTCTTTTCCTCGCCCTGGCCCTCGCCCTTCTTGCCGCTGAGGTCCTTCTCGTAGCCCCACTCCTTGCTGCGCCCCGAGGAGAGCGGCCCGCTGGTCGTGGTGTCCGTGGTGGTGGTCTTGGCGCCCTTGCCGTCGGTCTCGGTGGTGGTCTCGGTCTGGGTGGTGGTGGTCCCCCACTTGCCGGTGGTCTTCTTGGTCTCGTCGGTAAAGGTCCGCCCCGGGCCTTCCTCCCCGTCCTTGCCGGTGCGGGTGGTCCCGATGGTGGTCGACTTCGTGTCGGTGACGGTGCCGTCGGTGCCGACCTCGGTACTCTCGGTCTTGGTGTGGGTCCGGCCCGTCTGGCTGCCGTCCTTCCCGGTCTCGGTGCGGGACGTGCCCTCCGTGGTGGTCGTCTTCGAGGAGCCCGGCGTGTTGGTGAGCCACCCCTTCTTCTCTGGGGTCGTCTCGTGCTCGGTACCCTTGGTGGTGGTAACGGTCACCTTCTTGCCGTCCCCGCCGGCACCAACGTTGCCGCCGCTGCCGCCGTCGTCGTCCCCGCCGGCAGGCTTCGTCCCCGAACCACCGGGGCCCCCGTCCACCCCTCCGCCCGGCTTCTGCGCAGTCCCGTCCGCACGCCCGCCGGCACCGGGCTTCGCCTTCCCCTCGCCGGTGTAGCTGCTGGTGGTCTGGGTGGCCTGGCGAGTCGACCCGTCCGCCCCCACGTGGCTCTTGGTGGTGGTCTCCTCGCTGGTCTTACCGCCCCCGGGGGTCTTGTCGCGGGTGGTGGTCCTGTCGGTCCTGTCCACCGACCCGTCGCGGCCGACGGTGGTGCTCGAGAAGCTGTCGGTGCGCTTGTCGCCCTCGGTGGTCTGGGTCTTCACCCAGCTCGCGTTGGCAGCGCTGCCGGAACTGGTCGAGGTGACGGCCTCCGGCTTCTTCGGCGCCCGCGGCCCGGTCCCGACCGCCTCGTCGTCGCGCGGCGGCGCCGGAGACAGACCGGCCTTCGCGCGCTCCGCGTCGTTCTCGGCCCTGGCCTTCTCGTTCTCCTTCTCCACCAGCGCGTTGCGGTCCCGGATCCGGTCCGCCGTGCCCGTCGGGTCGGGCGCCTGGTCGGGCTTGCGCTCCGTCGTCTTCGCCACCTCCTCGCGGATCGCGCGCACCTTCTGCCCCATGGGCACGGCGGCTTCCTTGGAGTTCTGGAGCTGCTGGTCGGCCTTGCCCAACCACTTCTGGACGTCACTCTTCTGCTGCTCGGGGCTCGCACCGAGGGCGGTGATCCCGGTCTCGAACTCGTCCTGGTAGTTGCGCAGCTTGTCGGCCTCGTGTGCTACCGGGGAGTCCTGCCCGGTCGCCTCCGCCGACTTGCTGACGCTCTTGCCCGCGGTCTTGAGCGCCATGTCCCGGGCGAGCTGCTGGGCCGCGTCGCCGCCGGGGTCCTTGCCCTTCTTGAGGTCGCCCGCGGCGTGGATGAATTTCTTCTCGTTGTCGAGGACGAAGCCCTCGGGGTCGCGCACCGACTCGTCGCTCTTCACCCCGGTCGCCTTCTTGCCTCCCGGCGTGGAGAAGGCGTCGTGGTAGTCCTTGCGTTTCTCGAGTTGCTCCGGCGTCGGCGGCGCCCACAGCGTGGTGTCGGTACTCTTGTCGATCCAGATCCCGAGCTCGGGGTCGTAGGTGACGTTCTCCTCGCCGTGCGCCTTCTTCCACTCGGCGGCGATCTTGTCGGCGATCTCGGGCGTCTTGGCGCTGATATCCACGTCCGCCCGCACCTCCTTGGGGGCGCTGCCGGAGATGTCGATGCTGCCCTTGCCGTACTTCGCTTCCAGCGCCGCCAGTTCCCCCGCGCGGGGATCCTTCTCCTTGTACTTCAACTGGATTTTCGACTTCTCCTCCTTGTAGCCGTCCAGGGTGGCCTGGTAGTCGGGGTGGGAGGTGTCGATCGAGCCGTCGGGCTTCACCAGCTTGGGGTTGGCCCGCACCTGGGCGTGGTACTTCTCCTTCAGCTTCTCGAGCTCGGCCTGCTGCTGCAGCCGGAGCTTCTCGATCAGGGACGGGGTGCCCTTTCCGGGTGGCTTCTCCTGCGCGGCGGCCGGAAGGGCCAATGCCCCGGCGAGCACCCAGGCGAGCGCCACGCAGAGAAGCCACCGGGCGCGGCCGGCCCGCGCCCGGGAGACAGGGGGCATCGGGGCAACGCGGTTCACGGCGCGGCCCTCTTCGAAAGGGCCTCGGCGGCCTCGCGAAGCTTGGGGTCGGCCTTCGGGTCCGCCAGCACCGCGCGCAACTCCCGCTCGGCCTCCTTCGGCTGCCTCAGCTTCAGGTACGCCTCGGCCAGGTAGACCGGCAGGCGCGGGTTCGTGCTCCCGGCGGCCCGGGCCTTCAGATAGAGGTCCCGGGCCTTTTCGGTCTCGCCCCGATCGTCGCGCACCGTGGCCAACAGGAAGAGCACCGCGGGGTCCTCGGGAGCCGCCTGCACGGCCTGCTCCAGCAGGGGCACCGCCTCGTCGCCCCGCTTCTGCCCGAGCAGGAGCACGGCCAGCCGCTGACGGGCCATGACGTGGGCGGGGTCGGCCTCCGCGGCCCGGCGCAGGTGCCGCTCCGCCTCGACGACCTTGCCGGCAGCCAGGAAGAGCCGCCCCAGGTTGTACCAGGCCTCGGCCCGCGCCGGGTCGATGCGGACCGCGGTCTGGAACATCGTCATCGCCTGGTCCACCTGCCCGCGCTGCAGGGCGAGGACACCCAGGTTGTTGTAGGTCTCGGCGAACAGGGGGTCCGCCTCCAGGGCCTGGTCGTAGTAACGGCCCGCCTCTTCCGCCCGGCCCTGCGCGAGGGCCAGGTTGCCGAGCAGGTTGGCGGCGTCCCGGTTGCGGGGGTCGGCCTTCAGGATCCCCTCGAGGACCCGCTGCCCGTCCGCGACCCGGCCCTCGTGCAAGGCCTGCTCGGCCTGCCTGAAGCGCTCGTCCACACCCGCCTCCCCGGCCGCCAGGGCCGGCAAGCCCGCCAGAGCCAACAGCGGCCCCGCCACGAGGGCGGCCCGCACCCGACGCCCGAAACCCTGCCGTGTCACGCTCATCGCGCTTTCTCCTGTCCACCCGCGCGCTTCGGCGCGGGAGCGGGCACCCCGCCCGCGTCGACCCGCAGGTAGCTCTCCAGCTTCTTCACCCGGTCCCGGACCTGGGGGTTCGGGGCGAGGTTCAGGCTCTCCCGGTACTTCACCAGGGCGCCGGCGTAGTCGCCGGAGGCCTGACGGCGCCGCGCGTCGTCGCGCAGCCGCTGCGCCAGGTCCCCGGGCGGCAGCGCGAGCCGCGAGAGCAGCGCGCTCGGCGCCTTGAAGAGGTCCACCTCGAGTTCCGGGCGGTTCACCGGCCAGAGCAGGCCCTGGTCGGCCACGAGGTTGGCCTGGCGCTTCTCGGCCTCCGTGGGCTGCGTGGTGCGGCGGACGTCGACCGTCAACACCCGCACCACTCCGCGCTGATTGGCCACCAGCACCTCGATCGTCTGGGGGCCAAAGCGCAGGGGCAGCTCCACCCGCCCCCCATTGCCCACCAGGGTCGCCTTGCGCCAGGGACCCCCGGCGGTGCGGGCCCCCACGAGGGCCAGGTCCGCCGGCCCCGCGACCTCCACCGGGACGCTGGAGCCGCTCACCTCCGCCCCCGGTGCGGGGGATACGATGCGCGCCTCGGGCGCCGCGGCGATCACCTTCAAGGCCAGCTTCTCGCTCGCCACGTTGCCGCTCGCGTCGGTCACCCGCAGGTCGACCCGGTGGTCCCCCGGCTGGAGCAGCAGGTCGGCGGTCACGCGGCCGGTCGCGGGCGGGAGCTTCTGCCAGAGACCGCCGTCGACGGACACCGCCGGCATCACGGGCCCCGCGTCGTCACCCACCTCAAGCTCGAGGGTCACGAGAGGGTCCTTCAGCTCTTCCCCGGCCTTCGGCCTGGCGACCTTCAGGGTGGGCGGGGTGTTGTCCCCCGCCACCTGCATGAAGAACACCGCCTCGTTGTTGGCCCGGTCGAGGTCTTTCAGGGCGTCGTCCGGGTCGGCGACCACGGTCAGGGTGTTCTGCCCGCCCCGGGCCTGCCAGGGGATGCGCACCAGGACGCTGCCGTGCAGCGGCACCGCCCCGGCCGGAACCCTCGCGATCTCCTCGCGCGCCCCGCCGCCCTGGCTGCGGAAGAGCGCCACCTCGGCCGTCCCCGGGGACACCGACCCGAGGTTGCGCAGGGCGACCTCGACCGCGACCTCGTCACCCGCCTTGGGCTCGGCCGGGGCGTGGACCTTGAGGTCGGAGGACGACACGCTCAGGTCGGGGGCGACGCTGGTGACGCCGCCGATGGCCGCCACCGACTTGCGGGCCTCGTCCTCGGACTTCGCCACCGTCCACATCGGGGTCGCGGTCAGGCGGAACTTGAAACGGAAATCGCTGTTCACCACGTAGTGCCCGCCCCGCAGGTGCTTGGAGCGGATCCCGACGCGGTTGTCGCCCGGAAGCCCCGAGTCGTCGAAGCGCAGCGCAGACGGCGGGATGCGGAAGGTGTAGTTGCCTTCCGGGATGACGTCGCGCAGGCGCCCCACCACCACCCCGTTCACCAGCACGTCGGCGTCGTGCTGCTTGTACTCGCTGCGCCCGTACGGGAGCGAGAAGCCCATCTCCAGCCAGGCCTCCACCAGGTTGGTCGCGCGCCAGCGCTCGCCCTCGCGGTAGGCCGAGTACTCGAAGATCCCGTCCGCGCCCACGTCCGCGTGCGCGAAGTCGACCTCGCCGTCGGCGTCGCTGTCGTCGCCGACCCACTCCACGTCGCCGACCCGCTGGGTCCAGCGGTCGAGCCGCCCATCCCCATCCAGGTCCTCGCCGCCCTGGCGCCTGCCCCAGTCCACCGTGGCCGCGTCCAGGCGCTCCGCCTCGCGGGCCCGGCGCACCAGCTCCGCCTCGCCGCTCCGGGCCGCCGCATCCGCCGGGTCCCGCCCGGGGAAGAGCCAGACCTCCCGGGCGCTCTCGCCGGCTCCCAGCTTGAACTCGTAGGCGTGCTCGAAGGCGCGGTCCAGGCCGCGCGCCACGAGCCGGGTCGAGACTCCCGTGAAGCCCTCGTAGAACCGCGGGGTTACGGTGAAGTCCATCGACCCGCGCTCGGGGAGCAGGCCGTGGCGCACCGTGGGCGAAAGGGTGACCGCGTGGGGGTCGGCGGCCGTCACCGCCAGGTCGGTGACCGCGTCGCCCAGGTTCTGCAGCCGGAACACCCGCCCCGGCCCGACCCTGGCCGGACCCACGTCCTGCCAAGCCAGCTCCACGTGGGGCAGCTGCACGTGCACCGCGACCTCGGCCTCGTCGGAGAGGCCCTCGGTGGAGACGATGCGGATCGGCACGACGTGGTCCGCCGTGTCCACGTCCTGGGCGCTGATCCCCAGCATGAACTCCCGCACCTCCCCGGGACCGAGGGTAAAGGGGCGGTCCTCCGAGCCGTCGCCCACGAAGCCGACCAGCATCAGCGGGTCGTGGGGCTTGCCGCACTCGAGCCGCACGCTGAGGGGCGCGTCGCCGTTGTTGCGCACGCTCACCCCCACGCGCTGGTCGTAATCGCGGCGGATGTTGGCGCCGTAGCGGGACTTGCCGAAGGCGAGGCCCTTGACCCGGGTGACCGTGCGCACGGGTCCGGGCTCCTTGCCCCCGAGGGGCTGGAACTCGTGGGGTACACCGGCCTCGAGCCCGGTCAGCGCGACGGTGCGTGCGCGCCCGCTCTCGCCGACTACCTCGGTCCAGGGCTCGGTCCCGGCCTTGCGGAACCGGACCCGGGTCTCCCCGAAGCCGAAGGAGCTCCAGGCGACCCGGACGTCTTCCCCGGAGAGCACGGCCCCGTCAGGGGGCGAGAGCCCGAAGTACTCCGAGAGCTGGAAGTTACGCGTCAGCTCGGCCTTCGCCCCGGCCGCGTCGAAGGCGGTGACCTTGATCTCGTGGGGCCCCGGACCCAGACGCGCCCAGGGCACGTCGGCCTGGTAGGGGGCCGTGTAGTCGGTGCCCGCCGGCGTCCCGTCCACGCGGAACTCCACCCGGCTCACCGGACGGCCGCTGTAGCTGATGGCGATGACGCTGGCCTCCGCCGGCCTGTCGAGCACCTGTCCCTCGCCGGGGGCGTTCAGGAAGAGCGCGATCCCCTCCCGATCCCGGGCCCCGGTGGCCTGGACCCAGAAGGCCTGGCGCGAGCGCTGGCCCTCGCTGCCGGTGCAGCGCGCCTCGACGCGGTAGAGGCCCTGGCGCGGGAACCGCGCCTGGGCGGGCTTCTCACCGTCCAGGCGCACCACGGCCTTCGCCTCGCCCCCCAGGTCGACCTCGCAGGAGGCCGGCGCCGCGGCGTATTCGAGCGGGGTGCGCTGGAAGGCCACCGTCTGGGGGCTCGCGGCGTTGGCGGCAGCCCCGACCGCGGCGGCCTGGATCGCCCGGCCGCGGGTGTCGGCCATCACGAAGTGGGGCTGGTCGGACTTGCCGTTCTCGCCCCACTCGGAGAGCTCCACCCGCAGCCGGGTGGGGCCCTGGACCTCGACCGGGCGCGACCAGCGGGCCGGCGCGTGCACACCCTGCTCGAACAGCATCGCCCCGGTGCGGTCGTCGTAGACCCGGACGTGAACCTCCATCGGGCCGGCCACCGAGAGGGTCACGGTGCCGGCCGCCGGCATGTCGAAGAGGAAGCGGTCCCGGTCCCCGATATGGTCGATGGTGTAGGCCTGGGCCTCGCCGTCCGCGAGCCGGCGCGCCGGGTCCGCGGCGAGCGGCCAGCGCTCGGCCGGCTCGGCGCGCTCCAGGCCCACGGTGAGCTCGTAGGGCTCCGGGGAGGACCCGTTCTCGCCCCACTCCCCGACCATCACGTAGTAGCGGCCGGCGTTGACCTGGGGGCGCAGCTCGGCCGGCTTGCCGGCGTGGGCGCCGACCTCCTGGAGGAGCGCCCGGGAGGCGTCGAAGACCCGCAGGTGCGTCTCCTGCCCGGATTGCGCCTTGACCCGCAGGTGGCCGGGGAAGTCCACGTCGACGGCGAAGACGTCCCGGTCGCCCAGGGGCAGGTAGGTGCCCCGCACGGTCTCGCCCGGCAGCAGCGGCACCGCGCTGTCGAAGCGGTCGTTGCGCTGGGCCGCGTCGAGCTCGTCGGCCGGCTCGAACCAGGCCCGCAGGCCGTAGGCCGAGGCCGAGGCGGCGTTGTTGCCCCACTCCCGGATCGCCACGTACAGGGTCTCGGGGCCCTCGACGCTCCGGCCGAGCGCGTTGGGTTTCTCGGCGGGTGCCCCCTGCTCCACCAGCAACGCCCCGGTCCGGTCGAAGACCTGGACGTGGCGCTCCAGGTGCCCGTCGCTCTCCAGCCGCAGGGTCCCCGCGCTCGGCAGAGCCACCGTGTAGAGGTCCACGTCGCCCCGCGGGAGCAGGGTCGCGCCGACCGCGCCCCCCAGGGGCAGGGTGCGGGCCGAGGCCATCTTGCCGGGTGCGGGAGCCGGGTCGTCGACGCCGTCGTCCGGCAGGAAGTCGGCCCGCAGCCGGTAGGGGATGAGGGAGGCACTGTTCTCGCCCCACTCCCCGATCTCGACGAAGTACGTACCGGCGGGCACGTCGGCGGAGAAATCGAGCGGCTTGTCGCTGTGTGCCCCCTGTTCGACCAGGAGCGCGCCGTCGCCGTTGCGCAGGCGGGCGTGGCGCTCGAAGGGGACCGGGCGGTCGCGCACCCGCACCTGGCCGGGCCGGGGCAGGTCCAGGCGGTACACGTCGCGGTCCCCCACGGGCCAGACGAGCCCCGAGAGCTCTTCGCCGAGGCGGGCCGGCACCGCCGCGTCCACGGTGTCGTTCGGCTCCCGCGGGTCCACGGCTTCCTCCCGGGACACGGTGAGGGTCAGGGTCTTCTCGGGGTCGGAGGCGTTGTCGCCCCACTGAGAGAGCTCGACGTAGAAGGTCCCGGCACCGACCCAGCGCTCCATGCGGTTCTCCTGTGCGGCGTGGGCACCGTGCTCCTGCAGGAGCTTGCCCTCGCCGTCGCGCAGGCGCAGGTGGGTCGCGAGCGGGCCCTCCGGGGCCACCGTGACCGCGAGGCGGCTGGGGTGGGAGAGACGGAAACGGAAGAAGTCGTGGTCGCCGTTTCGCGCCACCGTGAGGGTGACCGGTGCGCCGGGACGGACCTCCTGGGCCGTGGCCAGGGCGTCGTTGGGCTCGACCTCACGCTGGGGCTCGACGGGGTTCAGGGCGACCCGCAGCGGCCCGGCCCCCTCGCCGAGGCTCCCGGGAACGGTGGCCCCTTCGTACCCCGGAGCTTCGACCCGAACCGTGACCGGGCGCCGGGAGACGGCGACACGGTCGTCGGCCCCCACGAGGTTCGCCTGGCCCACGCGCAGGGCGTCGAAGCGGGCGAGACCGTCCGCGCCGGTGCGGCCCTCCGCCACCAGGCCGGTGGAAAGGGTCTCGGCCACCCGCACCGTGGCCCCCGCCAGGGCCTTGCCGGTCACCGCGTCGGCGGCGGCGACCTCGAGCCGTGCGGGCGTCGCCTCCGGGGCGAGCCGCAGCTCCAGGGGGGCGTCCTGGCGCACCTCGACCTGCCGCGTGACGGCCACGAAGCCGGGGGCCTCGGCCAGGAGCTCGTAGCGCCCGGGCGCGAGGGCCGCGAGCTCGAAGGTGCCCTCCCAATCCGACACGGCCGTCGAGGGTCCGGCGACCGCGGCCCGCACCTGCAGCGGACGCAGGGAGACGGTGACGCCGGCGAGCGGGCGGTCGAGCCCCTCGGCCAGCACCCGTCCGCCCCAGTAGACCCGGGCGACGGGGGCGAGCTGGACTTCCAGCGCCGTCCGCGGCCCCGGCGGCACCTCCACCGTCCGGGTCACCGCCTCGAACCGGGGGTGGCGCACACTCAGGTCATGCCGCCCGGCCGGAAGCCCGTCCACGGTCGCCACACCCGCCGCATCGGTCGACGCGCGGCGCCCGCCCAGGCTGAAGTACGCGTGGGCGACCGGCGTCGGCTTGCCGTCCTCCCCGACCGTCACCAGCCGCACCGCCAGCGGTCCCGGGGCGAGGGGCTCGGCGCCGCCGACGGGGGCGGAGACCGCGGCCAGAGAGAGCGCAAGGCAGAGCGCGCGCGTGGCGGCGCTGCGGGAGCGGTGACGGGCGGACGGCATGGCTCAATCCCCTCGCAGGCAGGCCGCGCGACCGGCGGCCGACGGTGGCGTATCTGCGGTTCTCGGCGCCCCGGGGCGCCCCTTGAGCCGCTTCAGTCCCGCGCCGCAAAGGCCGAAACTGTGACGGGTCGGCGCCGGCCCAGACTGGCGCCGCCTCGCCCGTTCGCCGCAACCTCCGGAGACCCCGTGGCCCATTCTATCGTTGCCCCCCTGCTCCTCGCCCTCACCACCCTGATGGCCGTCGCCCCCGGCGCCGCCACTGCCGGCGCCGCCACTGCCGATGACCGCGCCAGCTCCCGGCGCGAGCGGGTCGCCTTCGAGCGGGAGGGCCAGGTCTGGCTGCTCGACGCCGGCGCCCCCGAGCGGCCCGTCGCCCGGGGCGGCTGCCCGGCCCTGTCCCCCGACGGGACGCGCCTCGCCTTCTGCCGCGTCTCGGGGCGGGTCCCCGACGGTGGGCCCGACACGGTGGTGACCCGGCCGCTCGCGCAGGGGCCCGAGCGAGTCTGGGTGGGTGAGGAGACACCGGGGGTGGTGGGGGACCTCGCGTGGAGCCCCGACGACGAGCGGCTCGCCTTCCTGTTTCACCTGGCCTCGGGGGGCAACGAGGTCCGGCTCCTGGATCCCGCCGGCGGGCGTGCCGTCCCGGTGCCCCTGGAGCGCGGTCGGGACCCCGCCTCCCTCTGGGGCCTCGCCTGGGCCCCCGACGGCCGCTCGCTGGTCGCTCACGACATGAGCCAGCTCCTGCGCTTCACCCTCGACGGGCACGTGCTGGAGCGCATCCCCCTGCCCGAGCTGACCGGCGCCCGGATCGAGGGCGTGACGAGCAGCGACCGCTACGTGCCCTCGCCCCGGGACGGGACCCTCTACGCCTACACCGGCTCGGTGCCCGGCACGGCCCGGTTCGAAGCGGTGATGCACGAGCCGAACACCGCCCTGTTCCTGCACGACCGCTTCCTCGGGCGGGGCAAGAACCTGCGTCTCACCGGCAAGGAGGTGACCGCCTTCGACCCCGTGTGGTCGGCCGACGGGGAATACCTCTATTTCACCGGCTATCGCGACACCCAGGCCCGCGAGCCCTACCCGTTCCGGATCCTGCGCGTGCACCGCACCGGCCGCGGCCTACGCGAGATCGCGCGGGGAGAGCGACCGAGCGTAGCCCGGGGACATTCTGGCTTTTCCATCACCACCGTGCCCTCGCCTCGCCCGGGTACCCGGGTGACGGGAGAGCGTTAGAGGTGGTGGAAAAACCAGAATGTCCCCATTTCCCTCTACTCCGCTCCCACCCCCAGGTAGGTCCGCAGCTTCTCGCTTTCATACTGCGCGGCCGCGGAGGGCTCACGCCGCAGGAGCGAGACCAGCACGCCCACCGCGAAGGCCGCCGTCATGGAGATGATGGCAGGGTTCTTCAGGGCGAAGAGGGCCTGGGGGTGCTTCAACAGGTCGACCCACACCGTCGGGCTGATGACGATGAGCCCCACCGCGAGGACGGTCCCGGTGACGATGCTCGCGACCGCTCCCGCCGTGGTGAACCCCTTCCACATGATGGAGAGCAGCAGCGCCGGGAAGTTGGCGCTGGCGGCCACCGCGAAGGCGAGGCCGACCATGAAGGCCACGTTCTGCCCCTTGAAGGCGATGCCGAGCACGATGGCCAGCACGCCGAGGAGCAGCGTCGCGACCTTCGCCACGCGCACCTCCTCCGCCTCGGAGGACCGCCCGTCGCGGAACACGTTGACGTAGAGGTCGTGGGACAGGGTGGAGGCGCCCGCCAGCGTGAGGCCCGCCACCACCGCCAGGATCGTGGCGAAGGCCACCGCGGCGATGAAGCCGAGGAAGACCGTGCCCCCGATCGCCTCGGCGAGCAGCGGCGCCGCCATGTTGCCGCCCTTGTCGATGCTGGAGATGGCCTCCTGCCCCACCACCGTCATGGCGCCGAAGCCGATGATGAAGGTGAGGATGTAGAAGTAGCCGATAAACCCGGTGGCGTAGAAGACGCTCTTGCGAGCCTCCTTGGCGTCGGGGACCGTGTAGAAGCGCATCAGGATGTGCGGAAGGCCCGCCGTCCCGAACATGAGCGCAAGCCCGAGGGAGATCGCGTCCCAGGGGTTCGCCACCAGCCCGCCCGGGGCGAGCACCTTGTCGCCGTAGCGCACGGCGGAGGCGTCGAACAGCGCGACCGGGTCGAAGCCGTAGCGCGAGAGCGTCAGCACCACCAGCACGGTCGCCCCGCCGAGGAGCAGCCCCGCCTTGATGATCTGCACCCAGGTCGTGGCAAGCATGCCCCCGAACAGCACGTAGGCGATCATGACCCCGCCAACCACGACGACCGCGAGCTCGTAGGGCAGGCCGAACATCAGCTTGATCAGGTTGCCGGCGCCCACCATCTGGGCGATCAGGTAGAAGGCGACCGTCGTCAGCGCCCCCACCGAGGCCGCGATCCGGATGGGCTTCTGCCGCAGGCGGTAGGCCACCACGTCCGCGAAGGTGTACTTGCCCAGGTTGCGCAGCGGCTCGGCGATCAGGAACAGGATGATCGGCCACCCCACCAGGAACCCGATGGAATAGATGAGACCGTCGTAGCCCTTGAGGGACACCAGGCCCGCGATGCCGAGGAAGGAGGCCGCGCTCATGTAGTCGCCGGCGAGGGCGAGGCCGTTCTGGAAGCCGGAGATGCTGCGCCCCGCCGCGTAGTACTCGCGTGCGGTGCGCGTGCGCTTCGCGGCCCACCAGGTGATCCAGAGGGTGACCGCGACGAAGACGAAGAAGAACGCGATCGAGATCGCGTTGGGCTCACCGACTGTCGTCTGGAACTTTTCCATGGCTCAGTCCTCGAGCTGGCTCTTCAACGAGGCGACCGCCGCGTCGTAGCGGCCGTTCGCCCACCACACGTAGAGGCCCGTGAGGACCCAAGCGAACAGGATGACCCCGACTCCGACCGGGATGCCCACGGTCAGGTGCTCGCCGATGCGTGCCGCGAGCGAGCCCTTCGCGAAGGCCAGCACGAGGACGAACCCGAAATAGACGAGGAGGATCGCCGCGGTGAGGGTCAGTGACACCATCCAGCGCTGGCGGACCAGCGCATGAAGCTCGGACGAGCCGAGCACCTCGGAAACGGAGCGGTTGCGCATCTCGGACCTCCCCTGACAGGTTGTGGAAAGACCTGCACCGACAGGATTGATTGATATTAGGTGCATCCCGGAAAATTCCGGTATAGGGCATAAGGGATAGGAGCGCCAGACCCGGCCCTGGAGGCCGGACAGGGACGGGGCCGCTGATCCCCGGTGCTCGAGGCCGGGCGTGGCGGGCCCGCGGCGGCTAGACCCGGCCGTAGAGCCCGAAGTCGAGCGCGACCTTGGTCTGGAGCTTGCGCGCCTGACGGAAGGCCTCCTTGAGGATCCGGCGGTCCAGCTCGTTCAGGCGCTCCGGGTCGATGCGGTTTCCCGCGTCCCCGGCGCCGTCGAGCTCCAGGTGCTGGCGGCGCAGGCGCAGCAGCTGGATGAAGGAGAAGGCCTGGCACCAGGCCTCTACCTCGTCGGCGGGGAGCCGCCCCGCGCCCGCCGCCGCGCGCAGGCGCTCGACGGTGCTGGTCGGGGTGAGCGCCGCGGCGAGGGAGTAGATGCGCGCCGCGTCCACGAACGGCGTGGCCCCGTTCATCTTCAGGTTGATGGTGTTCGGGTGGCTTCCGCCGGCCGCCACCACGAAGTCGCGGACCACGCCGAGCGGCGGGCGGTTCTCGAGCGCGTTCGCCGCGAGGTAGTGCAGGAAACGCGGGTTGGCGGCCACCGTGGGGCCGAGCCAGTCGCGCAGCTCCCGCGCGAGCGAGGCATCGCCGTAGGCGCTGCGGAAATCGAAGAAGATCGCCGCGTGCAGGATGTCCTCGGCGCTCCCGCGGTACACCCACTCGGCGAACTGGCGGCGCCACTCCGGCAGGCTGAGGCACCAGCGGGGATTGCCCGCCATCACCCCACCCTTGCAGAGGGGGAACCCACAGCGGTCGAGCTCCCCGTTGATGCGCTCGGCGAGGGGCAGGACCCGCCCGCGGATCTCCTCCGTGTCCCCGCCCGCCGGAACCTCGAAGATGATGCCGTTGTCCTGGTCGGTCGCGAGCGTCTGCTCGAAGCGGCCCTCGCTGCCGAGGGCGAGCCAGCACCAGCGCAGGCCGGCGAGGGCATCGCCGGCGCCGGAGAGCTCGATGACCCGCTCGGTGAGACGGTCGTTCAGGGTGGAGACCAGGCGGGTCAGGGGATCGGGCGCCAGCCCCTGGGCCAGCATGGTGCGCGCCAAGCGCCGCACGGCCCGGGCGGCGTGCCGCAGGTCCTCGAAGCTCCCGGCGCGCCGTAAGGACTCGGCGACCTCCTTGACGCCCACCTGCTGGAGCGAGAAGAGGTCCTTCTCCGAGACCACCCCCAGCAGCCGACCCGGTGCCACGACCAGCACGTGGCGGATGCCGTGCCGGGCCATGGCGAGCGCCGCTTCGTGGGCGGCCGCCTCGGGCGGCAGGCTGACGACGGCCGTGCTCATCACCGCGCCGATGGGCGCGTCCAGGTCGCCGCCCTCGGCATTGACCCGCAGCAGGTCCCGCAGGGTAAAGATCCCGGCCGGCACGCCCTCCGGCGTGACCACCACCATGGCCCCGATGCCCTCCGCGTGCATGCGCCGGAGCGCCTCGCGCAGCGGGAGCTCCGGGCCACAGGCGACTGGCTCCCGGCGCAGGACGTCCCCCAGCCGGCTGCCGAGGGACCGCCCGGCCATCCCGGTCTCCTCCTGGCGGGCCTGCACGACGCGCTGGGACTGCTCGAGGAGCGCGGCGAGGCGCCGGGTGCAGAAGTCCTGGAAGACGGGGCTCAGCTCGAGGAGCGTCTGGAAATCGGCGGCGGGTAACAGGTAGCAGGTGGTCTCGGCGAGCGCGCGGTAGGTGAACAGGACCGGGCGCGCGGTGAGCAGCGCCGCCAGCGGGAAACAGCTCCCTTCGCCGAGGGGGATGCTGTCCGCGCCGCCGGGTCCTCCCCCGACGGGGGGCTCGGCCACCACCTCGCCGCCGCCCACCAACTGGAGCCACTCGGGCGGTCCCCGGCCGGAGTCGAGCACGACCTCCCCCGCCGCGTAACGGACCCAGGACAGCCGCTCCACCACGAACTCCAGGTGGTCCGGGTCCATGCGGTCGAAGGGGGCGTGGCCGCGCAGGAACTCTTGCACCGCGGCGGCGTGGGCGCTCGGCAGCGGGGTCGGCCCGGTGGGTGAAGCGGAGGGGGTCATGGCCATTTTCAGGATAGCACCGCCGCTCCGCGCCGGCGGCCCACGCCTGCGGTCCCCCCAGCCGGCGGTTCGGCTACCATAGGGGCGGGCCGACAGGGGGGAATCGCCGTGGAGAATCCGGTCGTGGGCGTGGTGATGGGCAGCGAGAGCGACTGGGGGGTGATGCAGCCGGCCACCCGCATGCTCGAGGAATTCGGGGTGGCCTGGGAGGCCCGGGTGATCTCCGCGCACCGCTCGCCGGACGTGGCCTTCGCCTACGCGGAGCAGGCGGCCGGCCGAGGCCTGCGCTGCATCATCGCGGGGGCCGGCGGCGCCGCACACCTGCCCGGGGTGCTGGCCGCCAAGACGACCCTGCCCGTGCTCGGCGTCCCGGTTCCCTCGCGCCACCTGCAGGGCCTCGACTCGCTCCTCTCCATCGTGCAGATGCCGAAGGGCATCCCGGTGGCGACCTTCGCCCTCGGGGAGGCGGGCGCTGCCAACGCGGCCCTCTTCGCCGTCGCGATGCTGGCCGTCACCGACCCCGCCCTCGCCGAGCGGCTGGGCGAGTACCGCGCAGGGCTCGCCCGGGCCGTCGAGGCCGCGCGGGTGCCGCCGCCCTCGTGATTGCCCCCGGCGCCACCCTGGGGATGGTGGGCGGCGGGCAGCTCGGCCGCCTGTTCACCCTCGCGGCGCAGAGCATGGGGTACCGGGTCACGGTGCTCGACCCCGGAGCCGAGAGTCCCGCGGGGAACGTCGCCGACGGACACGTGCGCGCCGGGTACCTCGACCCCGAGGGGCTGCGTCAGCTGGCGCGGCTCTGCGCCGCGGCAACCGCCGAGTTCGAGAAGGTCCCCGCCGAGGCCCTGCGCCGGCTCGGCGAGCGCTGCCAGGTCGCCCCGACGGTGGCGAGCGTCGAGGTGCTCCAGGACCGGATGCGCCAGCGGGAGTTCCTCGCCCGGCACGGCGTCGCCACCGTGCCCTGCACCGTCGTGCGGGGCCCCCAGGACCTCGCCGGCGCCGGCGGAGACCTCTACCCCGCGGTCATGAAGCTCAGCCGCTTCGGCTACGAAGGCAAGGACCAGTACCGGGTCTCGGGCCCCGACGAGGCGGCCTACGCCCTGGCCGCGATGGGCTGCGAGCCCTGCGTGCTGGAGCATCAGGTGCCGCTCGCCCGCGAGGTCTCGGTGGTGGTGGCGCGGGGCGCGGACGCACAGGTGGCCACTTTTCCGGTGGCCGAGAACGAGCACCGCCACTGCGTCCTGGAGCTCACCACGGTGCCCGCCCGGATCCCCCCCGAGCTGGCACGCGACGCCGTGGCGGTGGCCACGGCGGTGGCCGAGGCCCTCGAGTACCGGGGGGTGCTCTGCGTCGAGCTCTTCGTGCTGGAGGACGGCCGCCTGTTGGTGAGCGACGTCTCCCCCCGCCCGCACAACAGCGGGCACTACACCCTCGACGCCTGCCTCACCTCCCAGTTCGAGCAGCAGGTCCGCGCCCTCTGCGGGCTGCCCCTCGGCGACACCCGCCTGCACGCACCCGCGGTGATGGTGAACCTGCTGGGCGACCTGTGGCGCCGCGGCGAGCCGGACTGGGGCGCGGTGCTCGCCCACCCGCGCGTCAAGCTGCACCTGTACGGCAAGCGCGAGGCGCGTCCCGGGCGCAAGATGGGCCACCTGACCGTGCTCGGGGACAGCGTGGAGGGGGCGCGGGCCGAGGCGCTGGAGATCCGGGCCCGACTGCGCGAGCGTGCCCGTCTGGGGGCCGGTGCCGGAGACCCCTCGGGGGCCTGACCTGACCCGCGGCCTGCGCGCGCCGGGCGACCCGGCGGCGCTCGCCGCCCCGCCTGCGAGCGCCCCTCAGGCCAGGCGCCGGCCGATGAGCCAGGCCGCCTGCTCGGCGGGGACGGGGCGGGAGAACAGGTACCCCTGCCCGTACGGGCAGCCCAGCTCGCGCAGCGCGGCGGCCTCCCGGTCGGTCTCCACCCCTTCCGCGACGGTCGTCATCTCCAGGGAGCGGGCGAGGCTCAGGATGGCACGGACGATCCCGGAGCTCCCCGCCGCACCGTCCAGGTCCCTCACGAACGACCGGTCCACCTTCAGCACCTGGAACGGGAAGCGATGGAGGTGGCCGAGGGAGGAGTAGCCGGTGCCGAAGTCGTCGAGCGAGAGCGCCACCCCGAGGGCCCTGAGAGCCGAGAGCTTCTCGGCGGCCACGTCCGCGTTCTCCATCAGCGCCGTCTCGGTGAGCTCGAGCTTGAGCCGCTCCGGCTCGACACCGTGGCGGGCGAGCGCATCCGCGACCACCTCCACCAGGTCGGGCTGGGAGAGCTGGCGCGGGGAGAGATTGACGCTCACCGACAGGTCGCAGGCCTCGGCGCGCCCTCCCCGCCACTCGGCCAGCTGGCGCAGGGACTCCTCCAGGACCCAGCGGCCGATGGGGACGATGAGGCCGGTGTCCTCGGCGAGGGGGATGAAGTCGGCGGGCGACACCAGGCCGCGCACGGGGTGCATCCAGCGCACCAGGGCCTCGAAACCCACCAGGCGGCCTGCAGCGAGGTCCACGATGGGCTGGTAGTACACGCGCAGCTGCTTCTCACGCAGCGCGCGCCGCAGGTCACCCTCCAGGGTCAGCAGCTCCCGGGCACGCCCGTGGAGCTCGGAGCGGAACAGCGCGTGCCCCGCGCGGCCCCGGGCCTTGGCCTGGTACATCGCGATGTCGGCGTCGCGCAGGAGGTCGACCGCGCTGGCGTAGCGGCCCTCGTTCATGACCACCCCGATGCTCGCCGTCACGTGGACCTCGCGCCCCGCGACCAGCATCGGGTCCGAGAGACTGGAGTGCACGCGCTCGGCCACGCAGATGGCGTCGTCGGCGTGCTTCAGCCCCCCCACCAGCAGGACGAACTCGTCCCCCCCCAGGCGCGCCACCGTGTCGCTCGGGCGCACGCAGGACTGCAGGCGGTGGGAGGTCTCCTGCAGCAACTCGTCGCCGATGGGGTGCCCGAAACTGTCGTTCACCAGCTTGAAACGGTCGAGGTCGATGAAAAGGACCGCGATGCGCTGCGTCGCGTCACGGGCCGCCTGGAGCAGCGCCCGGTCCAGGCGGTCCAGGAACAGCGCCCGGTTCGGCAGCCCCGTCAGCGCGTCGTGGAAGGCGTCGAACTGCAGCCGCTCCTCGGCCAGGCGCCGCTCGGTGACGTCGGTCAGCGAGCCCGCCATGCGGTACGCCATCCCTGCGGCGTTGCGCACTGCGAGCCCGCGCGCCAGCATCCAGCGGTACGCGCCGTCCTTCGTGCGGATGCGGAACTCGCACTCGAAGTGCGCCGAGTCCCCCGCGAGGTGGGAGGCCAGGGTGGCCACGACCTGCCCGTGCTCGTCGGGGTGCACCCGGTCGAGCCACTCCTCGGGCGAGTCGCCGACGTCCTCCTCGGCGTAGCCCAGCATCGCCTTCCAGCGCGGGGAGAAGTAGGTCCGGCGGCCCAGCAGGTCCCAGTCCCACAGCCCGTCGTTGGAGCCCTCGGCGGCGAGCGCGTAGCGCTCCTCGCTCGCCCGCAGCCGCTCCTCGGCGAGCCGGCGGGCCGTGACGTCCTCGACGAACCCCTCGTAGTAGAGGAGTCGCCCCGCGGCGTCGCGCACGGCCCGGACGCTCTCGGAGACCCAGATCCGCGCACCGTCCCTGCGGCGCACCTCGGACTCGCAGTCCGTCACGCCACCCCGGCGCTCCACGTGCTCCAGGATCTCCCGGCGTCGGCCGGGGTCTACGTAGAAATGCTCGGGTGCCTGCGCGAGGCCGGCCTCGAGGTCGGCGGGCGAGTCGTACGCGTAGATCCGGGCCAGGGCAGGGTTAGCGGCGAGGTAACGGCCCTCAGGGGTGGTCTGGAAGATCCCCCAGGTGGCGTTCTCGAAGATGGACTGGTACCGGGCCTCGGCGGCGACCGCCCGGGCGGTGAGCGAGACCTCGACGGGCGGCGCGGCGGTGCCGATTCCCGGCAGGACGTCGGCCAGGACGGCGGGGGGCACGGCAGGCCCCGGCCGGGCCGTCCTCGCGCGCGCCGCGGGCCTGCCGCCGGCGGCGTCGGTGGCCCTCGCCCGGTTCGTCGCCTGGCGCGGCTGTGCACCGGGCGGTCGCGAGGTGGATGTCATGCCATGTACGGAGCCGTGGCGCCGGAAGAACGCCACCGCTCCTATCGGCACCCCCCGCGAAGACCTTGAGCCGCGGCGGCGGTGCGCCGCCGCTAACGCCCCCGGAAGATCGAGCCCAGCACCCCGCGCAGGATCTGGCGGCCGATCTCCCGGCCCACGCTGGTCCCGACGCTGCGCACCACGCTCTTGGCCAGGGCCTCGCCGACCCCCTGGCGCCCGCTCCTGCGCCCCGCGGACGACCCGCCCAGCACGCTGCCGAGGACACCCCCGAGGACACCGCCCGAGGAGGCCTCGACCGGGGCCTGCTCACGGCCCGCGCCTGCCTTTGCGCCGCGCGAGGTGGCCTCCTCGATCAGGCCGGCCTCGGCGCTCGCCTGGAGCCTCTCGTAGGCGCTCTCGCGGTCGACCGTACGCTCGTAGAGCCCCACGACGGGGCTCGTGTCGATGAGCCGTTTGCGCGCCTCGGGCGCGATCGGCCCGATCCGGGCGGCCGGCGGGATGACGAGGGCCCGCTCGACCACGGTCGGGCTGCCCCTGGCGTCGAGCGTCGAGACGAGGGCCTCACCCACCGCGAGCTCGGTGATGGCGGAGGCGGTGTCGAAGGACTTGTTCGGCCGGAAGGTCTCGGCGGCCGCCCGCACCGATTTCTGGTCGCGCGGCGTGAAGGCGCGCAGCGCGTGCTGCACGCGGTTGCCGAGCTGCCCCAGGACCTCGTCGGGGATGTCGAGCGGGCTCTGGGTGACAAAGTACACCCCGACGCCCTTGGACCGGATGAGCCGCACCACCTGCTCGATCTTGTCCACCAGCGCCTTCGGGGCGTCGTCGAAGAGCAGGTGCGCCTCGTCGAAGAAGAACACCAGCTTGGGGCGGTCCAGGTCCCCCACCTCGGGCAGGTCCTCGAAGAGCTCCGAGAGTAGCCAGAGGAGGAAGGTACTGTAGAGCCGGGGGCTGTGCAGCAGCCGGTCGGAGGCGAGCACACTCACGTAGCCCTGGCCGCGGTGGTCCACCCGCATCAGGTCGCGGAGATCGAGGGCCGGCTCGCCGAAGAAGCGCTCGGCGCCCTGCTGCTCGAGTACCAGCAACTGGCGCTGGATGGCCCCGACGCTCGTCGCGCTCACGTTCCCGTACTTGCCGCGCAGACTCGCCGCGTTGTCCGCGACGAACCCCAGGATCGCCCGCAGGTCCTTCAGGTCGAGCAGCAGCAGCCCCTGGTCGTCGGCGACCCGGAACGCCACGTTGAGCACACCTTCCTGGGTGTCGTTGAGCTCCAGGAGGCGCGAGAGGAGCAGCGGCCCCATCTCCGAGACCGTCGTGCGCACGGGGTGCCCCTGCTCGCCGAAGAGGTCCCAGAAGATGACCGGCACCCCCGCCGGCGTGTAGTCGGTCAGGCCGAGGGCCTTGACCCGCTCCTGGACCTTGGCGCTCTGGCCGCCAGGCTCGCTGAGCCCCGCGAGATCACCCTTCACGTCGGCGAGGAACACCGGAACGCCCTGGCGCGAGAAGCCCTCGGTCAAGACCTGCAGGGTCACGGTCTTGCCCGTGCCGGTGGCGCCGGCCACGAGCCCGTGCCGGTTCGCGAGGCGCGGCAGCAGGTAGACGGGCACGCTGCCCTTGCCGATCAGGATCCCGGGGTCCGCAGTCATCGCTCCTCCCTCGACGTTCGCGCCGACCGCTTATTATGAGCCCGGATCGGGACGGACTGACCAGCGCGACGCCGCGCTGGCACGCGCCCTAACGCAGCTGACGCGCGAGGGCCTCGCTGGTGCGCGCGAGGCGGTCCACCAGGGTCTGCTGGAACGCCCGGCCGATGCGCAGCTGACAGGGCAGGGAAGCCCACTCGGCGACGGCGCCGCTCACCTTGAGGCACACCGCGCCGGTGCGGGCGACGACGCTGGCGCTGCGCGCGGAGCGGGCCAGGTAGCCCATCTCCCCGAAGCAGTCCCCGCTCTCCAGTTTGCCGATGGCCTTGCCGTCCTTGGTCACGTCGGCCTCGCCGGAGACGAGCACGTAGAAGGCGTACTCCCTCCCCCCTTCCTCCACGATGGTCTCCCCGGGGCGGTAGGTACCCCAGGTGCCGGCCCGCAGGACCTCCTTCACCTCGGATTCCGAGAAGTCCCGGAAGAACCGCAGGCCCACCAGCGCCTTCAGCTGCTGCTCCGGGGTCGGGGGGGCCACCGCCTCGCCCGCGGAGGAGAACACCGCCTCGAGCGCGTCCGCCATCTCCCGCCCCGAGGCGAAGCGCCGCGCGGGGTCCTTTTCGAGCGCCTTGCCCACCAGGTCCGGGAGCGCTGCCGGCAAGTCCGGGCGCAGCATCTCGAGGCGCGGCGGGGCCTCGTAGAGCACCTTGTAGAGCAGGGTGCTCAGACTCCCGGCGGAGAACGGCGGGCGCCCGGCGAGGAGCTCGTAGAGGACGACGCCGAGCGAATAGAGGTCCGAGCGGGGGGTGGCAGGCTCGCCGCGGGCCTGTTCCGGGGACAGGTAGCGGGGCGAGCCGTAAGTCCCGATCGCCTGGGTCGTGCTCATGTGGGCACGCAGGGCGATCCCGAAATCACCGATCTTGACGTTGCCCTCCGGGCTGAGGAGCAGGTTGGCCGGCTTGATGTCCCGGTGGGTCACGCCCCGCTGGTGGGCGTAGTCGAGGGCCCGGGCCGCCTGCGCCACGAGGCGCACGACCCGCTCCACGGGCAGGCGCTCGTTGGGGTCGCAGTGCCGGCGCAGGGTGGCGCCGCCGGGGACGTACTCCATGACGAGGTAGGGCTGGTCGTCGATCTCGCCCGCCTCGTAGACGTGCAGGATGTTCGGGTGGTCCAGGGCCCCGGCGGAACGGGCCTCGTTCTGGAAGAGCTTGCGCGCCTCCCGGCGGTCGGCGCCGACGGTCTGCGCCACGCGGTACACCTTCACGGCGACCCGCCGGTCGATGAGGGGGTCGTGGGCGACGTAGACCACGCCGGTCGCCCCCTGGCCCGCCTGTTCCACCACCCGGTACTTCCCCAGCTCGAGGGGCAGGTCGGTCATCTTGCGCTCGTCGACGCCAGCCATCGAAGTTCCCCTCGTCATCTCCGTCACTCCTGTCCCCCGGCCCCCACCGCCGCCCCCGGAGCCCTAGCTCGAGAGCCTCAGGGTGACTTCCTCGGGCGACGGCACGTCCCCGGCGGCACCGGCCAGGGGCACCGTCTGCTCGAAGATACCCGTCTGGTCGAAGACGCTGTACAGCTCCAGCGCCCGCGGCTCGCCGAGCCAGTAGCCCTGGGCATAGTCGACCCCGATGACCTTCAACCGCTCGACGACCTCGGGCGAGTGCACGTGCTCGGCGACCGTCTGTTTGCCCATCGCGTGGGCGACCTCGTGGATGGATTTGACCACGGCGAAGTCCTGCGGGCTCTGGCCGAGGTCGTGCACGAACAGACCGTCGATCTTCACGAAGTCGACCGGCAGGCCCTTCAGGTAGGCGAACGAGGCGTGGCCCGCGCCGAAGTCGTCCAGCGAGAACCGGCAGCCCAGGTCGCTCAGCGACCGCATGAACTGCTGCGCGTTGGAGAGCCCCGCCACCGCGGCCGTCTCGGTCACCTCGAAGACGAGCTTTCCGGGCGGCACCCGGGACTGCATCAGCTCGTCCATGACGAACGCCGCCAGCCCCTCGTCGGCCAGGGAGCGGGGCGAGAGGTTCACGGCACAGCCCCCGAGCCGCTCGAGCTCCGGCCCCCGCTCGGACATCCAGCGCAGGGTCTCCCGGATCACCAGGCGGTCGAGGGCGGCCGCCTGCTCGTACTGCTCCGCGGCGGCCACTAGCTCGGCGGCGGGGATCAGGTTTCCCGCGGCGTCCTTCAGGCCGAGCAGCACCTCGAGATAGGGCAGGCGCCCCGCGTCGGCCCCGAGGGGCACGATCGGCTGGCAACGCAGGGACGCACGCCCCTGCTGGATGCTCTGGCTCACCCGCGCGAGTGCGGCGCGCACCTCCTGGCGCCGGCGCACCCCCTGGTCCCCGAGCCCGAAGACCCGCACCCGGTCCTGCCCGGCGTCCTTTGCGGCCTGGCAGGCCGACTGCGCGGCCTGGAGGAGGTCGCGGGCGTGCAGGCCGTCGCTGCCGAGGCCCACGACGCCGACGCTGGCGGTGAGCGAGAGCTTCGCACCCTCCCAGTCGACCCGCAGGGCCTGCACGGCGACGCGGCAGGACTCGGCGACGGCCTCTGCCGCCTCCACCCCGGCCTGGGGCAGCAGCACGGCGAAGATGTCGCTCGCGAGCCGCCCCACTGTGGCCGAGGTGGGCACCGCGGCCGCGATCGCAGGCCCCACGGCGGCCAGGTACGCCGCCCCCGCGGCGGGCCCCTGGACGTCCAGCAGGATCCGGAAGCGGTCCAGGTCGAGATAGCACAGGGTGTAGGGCACCTCGCGCAGCGCCGCGTCGCGCGACGCGGCCTCCAGGGCGTACTCGAAGGCGAGCGGGCTGAGCACCCCCGTGGAGGGGTCGCGCCGGGCCTGGTCCTCCAGACCCCGGTGGACCCGCTCCATGACCCCGTCGAGGGCCCGGTCGACCAGCGGGTCAGCGGGCTCGAGCAGCGCCCGCGCCGTACCGCGGCGCAGCTGCATGGCCACCTCCTGCAGGCTCAGGGTGGCCACCTTCTCGCCCCGCCGGTTGACGAACACGAACGCGCCCTGGTCCTCGCCCACCCAGACCAGCTCGACGCGCTCGGCGCGCGCCGTGCCCGCGCCGAGCTCCAACCGGTCCCCGACCCGCAGCCGCTGGGCCCGGCGGACCCATTCGGCAAGCTCGGGGGTCGGCGTACGCGCGGATTCGCCCGCACCGCGCCGGGAGCGCAGCACCGCCTGCTGTCCCTCGTTCACCCGCACCACCTGCTCCACCCGGGCGCGGTAGCGGGCGCGCTGCTCCTCCACGATCGAGTCGAGTGCCCGGGCCGCGTCCGCGAAGACCCCCACGTCCCGGTCGAAGTCCCGGGCGACGTGGTCCAGGAGCGGGTCGACCCGGGCCCACACCGGCCCCTCCCCGTCGGGGGAGTCGCTCTCGGGGTCGAGCTCGCCGATGCGGTTGACCAGCCGCCGCGCCGGGTGCGCGGGGTCCTGCAGAAAACCCTCGTCGAGCAGCGCCAGCTTGTGCAGCGGCGCGGCGAGGCGCCCCACCCGGCGCTTGGAGGCCCCGTAGAGCAGCACGTCTTCCAGCACGGAGCGCAGGAGCCCCGCCACCAGGTCGAAGGCCGCCTCCTGGTCCGGGGCGAGCCTGAGGCCCGGTGACCCCGGGTGCTCGCGGGCGAGCCGCTCCAGGACCCGCCCCCGCACCCCGTTCTCGCCCGCCGCCTCGGCGAGCTCCAGGCCCTCGGCCTGCAGGGCCGAGAGGGCCTCGATGACCTCGCCCGGTTCGGGCTGCGCGGCCTGCGACCCCACCTCGTCCTCTCCCTGCGATGCCCCGGGCAGGGCGTCGGCACCCGGGCGGGCCCCGCTGGGCTCGCCGAGGGCCCGGGACCAGCGGGCCAACGCCAGCAGGGACTGCACCCCTCGCGCGACCCGCTCCCCGCCCGGCGCGGCCCGCCGGCCCTCGGCCGGGGGGGCCACCCCGAGGGCCACCGAGGGCTCCGGGTCGGGCTCCGGGGAGGGCGCGGCCCGCGCGGGCCGCGGGTCCCCGCCCGCCGCCGGGGCCGGCACCGGACCCGCCCCGGGGTGCGGCAACCGCTCCCGTTCGAGGAAACGGGCCAGGTCGGCGAGCACGTCGGCCTCTCGCGGTCTGCGCGGCTCGCTCACCGGGTGGCGGACGATGACCTGCGGCGCGGGCGCTGCGGGCTCGACGCCCTGCCACGCGAGCAGGGCGTTCGCGCGCGCGTACAGGTCCGTGAGGCCCGGCAGGAGGCCGCGCTCGAACGCGCGGTAGACCACGTGCATCGCCTGCCGGTCGATCCCCAGACCGGCGACGCCGGAGCGGAAGGCCTCGGCGAAGACCGAGGGGCCGACGGGGCAGGCCGAGACGTCCGTGGGCAGGCCGCTCAGCGCGGCGAGCCGGCGCTGCAGCTCACCCAGCGGGCCCGCCAGGCGCTCCTCGACGCGGGTCGCAATCTCGGAGGTGGCGAGCATGTCCTCGAAATCGGTCGGGTCGATGAGCGACAGCTCGCCCGTCGCCTGGGGCCCGCCCCCCGCGCCGCACGACCCGGCCTCCTCGACCATCACGTCGATCTCGGCCAGGACCCCCCGGGCGAAGGCGCCCCGGATGCCCTCCGCGGAGGCCTTCAGCACGCCCTTCGCGTCGAAGTAGCGGCCCTGGCTGATGAAGCTGGTACTCCTGCTGGCCGCGGCCACCAGGTCCTGGTCGATGTCGCGGAAGAAGGGCGCCAGGAGCCCCGCCAGGGCGCTGGAGACCGTCTCGCGCAGGCCGGCGAGCGCGACCCTCCGGGCCCCCTCAGACACCCCCGGCGCGCCGCGCCGCCCCGATTCGGAGCGGCTGTCGCGGGCCGCGCGGGCGTGGCGGCGGAGCGCCGCGAGGACCTGGGGGTCGGGCGGGACGAAGGAGACCCCGACGCCCTGCTCGATGACCCGGGCGACGGTCCCGCTCACCCGGTAGGGCCGGGAGGCACCCTCCCCGGTCAACTCGAGCTCGACGGTGAGGCTGGCGTCCCGGGGCAGCGGTCGGCCCGCCGGGAACAGACGCGCGGCGTCCTCCGGGGCCAGGGCGAGGAACAACCCCCCCTCGCAGAAGTCGCGCACCGTGCAGGGGCAGGGTGCGTGGGTGCCCAGGTGCATCCGTGCGCCCAGATGGATCGGAATGCGGGTGTGTGCGCGCTTGTCCAAGTCGGTCCGCCCTCCCTCTCGTGGCGGGACAATCCTGCAGCTGTGTGGCAACCCCCAATAGCGGCGGGCACGGAACGTGCCTTTAAGCTGCGGGCGCTTCGGGATTTGCGTGCCGGGCCGCTAAGGGAGTCGCGCCCCTGCGGTGCCGCGTGGGCCAGGGGGCGCTATCCTTGCGCGCCCGACTCGCGCGCCCGACCCCCGCCCCGAGAGCAGCCGGCCGACCCCTTGACCACCGCGACCCGCACCGTCCTCTTCACCGACGTCGCCGACTACACGGCGCAGGTCTCCGGCACCGATCGCGAGGGCCTGCGGCGCCTGCTCGAGCAGCACGAGGCGATGGTCGGTCCCCTCGTGGCGCGCTACCACGGACGCATCGCCAAGAACATCGGAGACTCGTTCCTCTGCGTCTTCGGGGCGGCGACCGACGCCCTGCGTGCCGCCTCCGAGATCCTGGAGGCGAGCGGCAGCGAGGGCTACCCGCGCGTGCGCATCGCGCTCAACACCGGGGACGTGGAGGAGATCGACGACGACGCCTTCGGCGCCACGGTCAACCTGGCCGCCCGGATCCTGGGCGCGACCCCGGCCGGCGAGTGCTGGTTCGGCCTCGGCACCCGGGTCTGCATGAACGAGGCGGAGGTCGCCTGGGAAGAGGCCGGCCGGTTCCGCCTGAAGGGCATCCCCGGCGAGGAGCCCTGCTACCGGGTGGTCCCGCCCGAGCGCGCCTGGCTACCGCTGCCGGTGGCCTCCGCGGCCCGTGCCGGACGGCTGGTGCGGGTGCGGCCCGACGACCGGCCCGAGTCGGTCGCCGCCAACGCCGTGATCCTGCTGGAGGGCTTCGTTCCCGGCTCCTCCTACCTCGCCGAGGCCGTCGCCAGCCTGCCCGTGCTGGAACCCTCGTCGTTCTATCTGGCAGCCTGGCGGCTCTCCCCGAGCGACCGCCAGGGGTGGACCCACGCGGGGCGCGGCCTCGTCGTGGGCACGCCGGGGGCGATCGACAGTGCCGTGCGCGAGGTCGAGCTCGAGACGAGGGCCACCCCGCGCCTGGAGGACTCCTCGACGATGTTCCTGGACCTGCGTCGGCGGGTCGACCTGCAGCTCCTCGTGTGCGGTCTCGGCCTGCCCGCCGTCCCCGTCGCCGAGGTCGTCTCCGGGTACACGTTCGACCTGCTGGCGGACGGCAGCTGGGTCACCCGCTCGGACCACGCGGTGCTGCGGGTGGACGTCCGGGACACCGGGGTGGCCGTGCGTGCGCTCGCCGTGGGGGTCTCCGCCGACGGCAGGCTGCTCGCCTCCGGGGAGGAAGTGGTGCTGCGCGACGGGTCGGTCATCCGCGGCCCGGCGGGCGAGGTCACCTTTCGAGCGACGGAGGGCGGCTACGCGGGCGTGCTGCTCGCCGACACCCAGCAGTGGCTCGGGCTCCTGGAGGGGCAGACGGCCGAGGTCGGCCGCAAGCCGAGCCCACCGGGGCTCGCCTTCCCCAACCGCGACAGCCCCGAGAACCTGCGCTGGCTCTCCGGCCCGAGGGCGGCCCGCGCCCAGGCGAGCCAGTTCACCCTCGACCGCTACCTGAGTGGACGCCGCCAGGCGGCCGTCCAGCTCTCCGGGAACACCATCCGGCTGGTCCCGCTCCACCCCGAGTGCCCGACCTACGTCCTGCGGCGCGACGGCCTGCACCTCGTCGAGGAGCCGGTCCAGGTCTGCGTGGGCGACATGGTCGTCGCGGGCACCACCGTCATCGGGCTGCGGGCACCGGAATAGGCGCAGGCTCCTCGAGCCAGCGCGCCACGATCCCGAAGCTCGCCGCGGCCATGACTGCGGCCCCGAGGAACACCACCTCCGGCCCGAAGGGGTCCCAGGCGTAGCCCGCGAGCAGGGCCCCGAGCGCACCGCCAGCACCGAAGCTCGTGCTGCTGTAGAGCGCCTGGCCGCGCCCGTGGTGGCGGCCCGCGAAGAAACGGTGCACGAACTGCACCGCCACCGCGTGGAACACGCCGAACGAGGCGGCGTGCAGGACCTGGGCGGCCACCAGGACCCCCACCCGCTCCGGCCAGAGCCCGATGAGCAGCCAGCGCACCGCGGTGAGCGCGAGCGCGGCCAGGAACATCGGGCGCAGGCGGAAGCGCGCGAGCAGCCGGTGCATGACGACGAAGAGCAGCACCTCCGCGGTGACGCCGATCGCCCAGAGCTCGCCGATGCCGGCACGGCTGTAGCCGTGCGCCTCGAGATGGATCGAGAAGAACGCGTAGTAGGGGCCGTGGCTCATCTGGGCCAGGAAACAGGCCGTCAGCAGGGCGATGACGGGACGCCGGCGCAGCACCCGGCCGATGGGCTCGTGGGTGAGCGGGAGGTGGCCCAGCGTGCGCTCGGGGACCAGCAGGGTGCTGACCCAGATCCCGCCCATCAGGACGAGCACGACGGCGGGCAGGATGCCTGCGCCGTGGCGGTCCAGCACCCCGCCCAGTCCGGCCACGGACAGGACGAAGCCGACCGACCCCCAGACGCGGATGTGGGTGTAGCGGTGCACGCCTTCGCGCAGGTGGCTGAAGGTGATGGCCTCGAGCTGCGGCAGCACGGCGTTCCAGAAGAAGCTGAACACCGTCAGCACGAGGGCGAGCCAGGCGTAGCCGGATCCGAGGAAGACCCCAGCGAAACTGAGCGCGGCCAGCGCCGAGGCCAGCCGCACGACCGCCATGGGCTCCCCGCGGCGCTCGGCGACCCAGCCCCAGACGTTCGGCGCGACCACCTTGGTCCCGGTGAGGATGGCCGTCAGCTCGCCGATCGCCCCGGGGCCGTAGCCGAGCGAGGCCAGGTACAGCCCCCAGTAGGGGACGAGGGCGCCCAGGCTCGCGAAGTAGACGAGGTAGAAGCTGGAGAGGCGCCAGTAGGGGACGCCGGGGACGGCATCGGGGTGCGAGCTGGTCGGGGACACGGGCGGGAGCGCGCTCGCTTCGAGACTTTACCGGTGGAAGAATACCCCGGCCCAAGTATACGCAGACACCGCCGCCCGGCCACGCCGGCGGCGCCTGAGCGGCGACGCCCCCCTCACCGCGGACTGACTGGCCATGTCCACCGCAATCCTCTGGCTGCACGGCGACCTGCGCCTGGCGGACAACCCCGCCCTCGCGAAGGCGCTGGCCGCGCACGACCGCGTGCTCCCCGTCTTCTTCGCCCCCCCGGGGGAAGCCGTCCCCTGGGCCCCGGGGGCGGCGAGCCGCTGGTGGCTGCACCACAGCCTGACCGCGCTCGACAAGGCGCTCCGGGGGCTCGGGTCGCGCCTCCTCGTGCGCCGGGGACCGGTCGCCCAAGGCCTGCCGGAGCTCGCCCGGGAGACCGGCGCCCAGGCCGTCTACTGGAACCGGCGCTACGAGCCCGGGCAGCTCGCCACGGAGCGCGCCGTCGAGGGCGCGCTCGCCGGCGCGGGTGTTGCCTGGGAGAGCACCCAGGGGTCCCTGCTGGTGGAGCCTGCCGCGCTGCGCACGGCGGCCGGCGACCCGTACCGGGTGTTCACCCCCTTCTGGCGCGCCGCCCAGAAGGTCCTGCGCCCGGAGCCGCCCCTGCCGGCGCCGCAGGCCCTGCCGCCCGTCTCCGGGACCGTCGTCTCGGACGGGGTCCCGGCCCTCGAGCTGCTGCCGCGCGAGCCCTGGGACGCGGGGCTCGCCGCCGCCTGGCGGCCCGGCGAGGCCGGCGCCCTCGCCCGCCTGGAGGCCTTCCTCGAAGGCCCCGTCACCCGCTACAAGGACAGGCGTGACTACCCGCCCGAGCCGGCCACCTCCCGCCTCTCGCCGCACCTGCACTTCGGGGAGGTGAGCCCCCGCCAGGTCGCCTGGGCCCTGCGCACAGGGGGCGAGCCGCCCCCGGCCCCGGCCGGGCTCGGCAGGGAGACACCCGGCCCCTGGTCCGGCAGCGAGACCGGCGCCGAGGCGTTCCTGCGCCAGCTCGGCTGGCGGGAGTTCGCGCACCACGTCCTCTACCACTTTCCCCACACCACCGACGCCCCCCTCGACCGCCGCTTCGAGACCTTTCCGTGGCGGCGCGGCTACGACCGCCTCCTCGCAGCCTGGCAGCGGGGGCAGACCGGGGTCCCACTCATCGACGCGGGGATGCGGGAGCTCTGGACCACCGGCTGGATGCACAACCGCGTGCGCATGGTGGTCGCCTCGTTCCTCGCGAAGAACCTGCGCATCCCCTGGCTCGAGGGGGCCCGCTGGTTCTGGGACACGCTGGTCGACGCGGATCTCGCCAACAACACCCTCGGCTGGCAGTGGGCCTCGGGGAGCGGGGCCGACGCCGCACCCTACTTCCGCGTCTTCAACCCCGTGCTCCAGGGCGAGCGCTTCGACCCCTCGGGGGCCTACGTCCGGCGCTGGCTGCCCGAGCTCGCGCGGCTGCCGGACCGCTGGCTGCACCAACCCTGGGAGGCCCCGCCCGCAGTGCGGACCGGGGCGGGCGTGCGTCTGGGCGAGGACTACCCCCTCCCCGCCGTGGACCTCCGGGAGAGCCGCGAGGAGGCCCTCGCGGCCTACCGGGCGGTGACCGACGCCCGGTAGCGGGGACAGCGGGGACGCCTCCCCGGGCTACTCGCCGCCCAGCCCGGCCTTTTGCAGCAGCGCGGCGGCGAACTTCGCCGGGATGGCGTAGGTGATGCCACTCGGCTCCTTCAGCAGGTTCTCCTTGCTCTCCTTCACGAACACCTTGTTGATGACGCCGATGACGACGCCGGTGTCGGGGTGGTAGAGGGGGCTGCCACTGTTGCCGGGGTAGGCGGTGGCGTCGAGCTGAAAGACCTCGTAGGGCGCGGTGAGGCGCTGGACCATCTTGGGGTCCAGCGTCCGGGCGCTGAGCTGCGGGGTGGCGATCGGCGTGACCGCCGAGACGATGCCCTGGTGCGTCACCGGGCGCATCCCCAGCACGATGCCGAGGGGGAAGCCGGTGAAGGCGTAGCGCTCGCCCTCGCGCACGCGATCGGAGTCGCCGAGCCGCAGGGTGGGCAGCGCCGTGCCCTTGAAGGAGAGCAGCGCCAGGTCGTGCTCGGGGTCGGTCGCGATGACGGTCGCCTCCCGCACCCCCTCGCGCTCGCCGGCGCCGGTCAGCACCGCGAGAAACTCCTTGCGCTCCCGGTCGATGGAAGGCGGGATGACGTGGGCGTTGGTCACGGCGTAGCGCCCGTTCCCCACCACGAAGCCGGTGCCGTTGAACTGACCTGCGGGCCGGCGGGTCAGCTGGACCGTCCCGATCCCGAGGATGCTCGGCTTGACCCGGGCGACGGTCTCCGGAAGCCCCGCCCACGCCGGCAGGGCCAGGACGAGGAGGAAGAGGACCGGTACGAGGGCCCGCGGCGTGCGGCCGGCGGCCCCGCCCGGTCGCCCGCTAGCGCCGCTCACCCCGCCAGGTGGCGCTTGATGACGTCGATGTCCACCACCCGGTCGTCCAGGCGCTCGGGGCGCTCGAGGGCGAGCTGGATCTCCTTCAACGACTCCAGGTAACGCTCGACAGCCTCGCGGACGAGGTCGGAGCGGGCCCGCCCCAGCTCGTTCGCCGTGCGGTCGAGTTCCGCGATCAGCTCGTCCGGAATACGTGCAGTGATGTACGGCATTGCGACCCCCAACCCACTTCGAGCTCAGGGCTTGCGCCCGAGCTGCCCGCCCGCCGGCGGGCGCTGCGATCCCTTCGCCTCCCGGCCCCCGGACGCCCCGGGGGCGGCCCGGCCCTCAAGCTCCCAGAGGACCTTCACGATCCGTTCCGCGGCGCGGCCGTCCCACAGCTCCGGACGCCGCCCCGCCCTGCCCTGTCCGTCGATCACCCGGTTGGCCTCGGCCAGGATCCGCTCCGGGTTCTGACCCGCGAGGACGTTGGTGCCCTCGGTCACCGTGATGGGACGCTCGGTGTTCTCCCGGGCGGTGACGCAGGGCACGCCGAGCGCGGTGGTCTCCTCCTGGATCCCGCCCGAGTCGGTCACCACCACACGAGCATTGTCCATGCACTTTAGAAAGTCCAGGTAACCCAGCGGATCCACTAGCTTCAGGTCCCGGAAACCCCGCAGCGTCCGGTCCAGCCGGAACTCCGCGAGCTTCGCCCGGGTGCGGGGATGGATGGGGAACACCACCGGCATGCGCGCCGAGAGCGCCCCCAGGACCTCGAGCAGCCCGGCAAGGGTGTCCCGGTCGTCCACGTTCGAGGGGCGGTGCAGCGTCACCAACACGTAGTTCCGCGGGCTGAGGCCGAGCTCCTCGAGGACCTGACTGCGGCTCGCCTTCTCCCGGTGCTTCAGGAGCGAGTCGATCATCACGTTCCCGACGAAGAAGACCCGCTCCTCCGGGATCCCCTCGCGGCGCAGGTTCTCCAGCGCCGAGCGCTCGGTGGTGAAGAGGTAGTCCGCGATCTGGTCGGTCAGGACCCGGTTGACCTCCTCGGGCATGGTCCGGTCGTAGGAGCGCAGCCCCGCCTCGACGTGCACGAGCTTCACGTTCATCTTCACCGCGACGAGGCCGCAGGCGATGGTCGAGTTGACGTCACCGACCACCAGCACCAGGTCGGGCTTGATCGTCTGCATCTCCCGCTCGAAGGCGATCATGACCTTGCCGGTCTGCTCGCCGTGGCCCCCGGACCCGACGCCGAGGTAGACGTCCGGCTTCGGCAGACCCAGGTGGTCGAAGAAGAGCTGGGACATCTTGTGGTCGTAGTGCTGCCCGGTGTGCAGCACCAGGGGCTCGATGCCCGGCTGGGCGCGCATGGCGTCCCAGAGCGGCGCGACCTTCATGAAGTTCGGACGCGCGCCGACGACGTTGATGATCTTGAGGGTGGACATGGGCTGCACTCGGGAGTGGTGTCCCCGGCCCCGGGGCTGGCGGGGCTCTGGCCAGGACAGCGGCGGGTCCGGCCGCTTCTAAAGCGGGTCTTCGGGGGGGCCGCTATCGGCGGCGAGGCGCAAAGCGACCGCATTGTACACGAGCCGGCGCGCCGGTAGTGTGGTGGGGAGGACACGCCGGCCGGAGCGGCGGCCGGCCGCGACCCCGTCCCGCAAGGAGTGGATATGACACCCGAGGGCTTCACCCTGCTCGTCACCGGCGGCGCCGGTTTCATCGGCTCCGAGGTCGTGCGCCAGCTCCTCGCCGAGACCGACTGGACGGTGGTCAACGTCGACAAGCTCACCTACGCCGGCAACCTGGAGTCGCTCGAGGTCGTCGCGGGCCACCCGCGCTACCGGTTCGAGCAGGTGGACATCTGCGAGGCGCCCGCGGTGCGCGGACTCTTCGAGCGCCATCGCCCGGGCGCGGTGATGCACCTCGCGGCCGAGAGCCACGTGGACCGGTCGATCGACGGCCCGGCGGAGTTCGTGCAGACCAACGTGTGGGGCACCTACACCCTGCTGCAGGAGGCCCTGCGCCACTGGCGGACGCTCCCGGCGGAGCGGCGCGCCGCCTTCCGCTTCCACCACGTCTCCACCGACGAGGTCTACGGCTCGCTCGGGCCGACCGGCCGGTTCACCGAGGAGACCCCCTACGCCCCCAATTCCCCCTACTCCGCGAGCAAGGCGTCGTCGGACCACCTGGTGCGGGCGTGGTTCCACACCTACGGGCTGCCGGTGGTCACCAGCAACTGCTCCAACAACTACGGCCCGTTCCAGTTCCCCGAGAAGCTGATCCCACTGGTCACGCTGAACGCGCTGGAGGGCAAGCCCCTGCCCGTCTACGGCAAGGGCGACAACGTGCGCGACTGGCTCTACGTGGGCGACCACGCGCGCGCCCTGCGCAGCGTCCTGACGGCCGGCACCCCGGGCGAGACCTACAACGTGGGCGGCAACAACGAGCGGACCAACCTGGAGGTCGTGCGGCAGATCTGCGCGGTCCTCGACGAGCTCCTGCCCGACTCCCCCCACCGCCCCCACGAGCGGCTGGTCACGTTCGTCACCGACCGGCCGGGGCACGACCAGCGCTATGCCATCGACGCGTCGAAGATCGCGCGCGAGCTGGGCTGGACGCCTGCGGAATCGTTCGAGTCCGGCCTGCGCAAGACCGTGCGGTGGTACCTGGAGAACCCGCGGTGGTGGCGGCGCGTGCAGGACGGAAGCTATCAGCGCGAGCGGCTCGGCCTCCTGTAGCGGCAATCGAAACCGAGGGCACACGATGAAGGGCATCATCCTCGCCGGCGGCAGCGGCACGCGGCTCTATCCCCTGACCCAGGTCGTCAGCAAGCAGCTGCTCCCGGTCTACGACAAGCCGATGGTCTACTACCCCCTGTCCACGCTGATGCTGGCGGGGATCCGGGAGATCCTCGTCATCTCGACGCCCCAGGACCTGCCGCGCTTCCGGGAGCTGCTGGGCAGCGGCGCCCGGTGGGGGCTCGACCTCACCTACGCCGAGCAGCCCCGCCCCGGGGGCCTCGCCGAGGCCTTCCTCATCGGCGCGCCCTTCATCGGTCGGGACACCGTCTCGCTGGTGCTGGGCGACAACATCTTCTACGGCCACCGCATGGCGACCCTCCTGCAGCAGGCAGCCGCGGACCCCGGGGGGGCGACCGTGTTCGGCTACTACGTCCGGGACCCCGAGCGCTACGGCGTCGTCGCCTTCGACGCGAGCGGGCGCCCGAGTCAGATCGTGGAGAAACCGCGCGTGGCGCCGTCCAACATCGCGGTCACCGGCCTCTACTTCTACGACAACGAGGTCGTGGAGATCGCGCGCGGTCTCGCGCCCTCGCCCCGGGGCGAGCTCGAGATCACCGACGTCAACGCCCACTACCTGTCCCGCGGCCGCCTGCGGGTGGAGATGCTCGGCCGCGGCACGGCCTGGCTCGACACCGGCACCCACGAGTCGCTGCTCAAGGCAGGCCAGTTCGTGCAGCTGCTGGAGGAGCGCCAGGGCCTGAAGGTCGCCTGCCCCGAGGAGATCGCCTGGCGCATGGGCTACATCGACGACGCACAGCTCGAGGCCCTCGCCGCCCCGCTCGCGAAGAGCGGCTACGGCGACTACCTTCTGGAGACGCTGCGCCGCGGGGGTCTGTAGGATGAAGGTCGAACACACCGCGCTGCCCGGCGTGCTGATCCTGGAGCCGAAGGTCTTCGGTGACGCGCGCGGCTTCTTCATGGAGACCTGGAACCGCAGCCGCTACGCCGAGGCGGGCCTGCCCGGGGATTTCGTGCAGGACAACGTGTCGTACTCCCGGCACGGGGTGCTGCGCGGCCTGCACTATCAGCACCCCCGCGCCCAGGGCAAGCTCGTCCACGTCCTCGAGGGCGAGGTGTTCGATGTGGCGGTCGACGTGCGCGTGGGCTCGCCCACCTTCGGGCGCTGGGTCGGGGCGGCGCTATCGGCGCAGAACCGGCGCCAGCTCTGGATCCCCCCGGGCTTCGCCCACGGCTTCTGCGTCACCGGCGAGACCGCCCTCTTCTGCTACAAGTGCACGGAGCTCTACGCCCCCGAGCACGAGGGCTCCATCTTCTGGAACGACCCCGCGATCGGCATCGCCTGGCCGCTCGAGCACCCCACGCTCTCGGCGAAGGACGCCACCGCGCCGCCCCTGGCCGCGGTGAGCCCTGCCCGCCTGCCGACCCTGACGGGAGACCGCTGACCGTGCTGCTGCACCACTTCATCCGGGACCAGGCCACGCGGCGCCCCGAGGCCGCCGCCCTGCGCCAGAGGCAGGAGACGATCTCCTACGGGGAACTGCAGACGAGGGTCGAGGCCTTCGCCGCCGGCCTGCTCGCCCGCGGCCTCGGCCCGTCCGAGCGCGTGGCGGTCTACCTCCCCAAGCGCGCCGAGACGGTGGTGGCGCTCTTCGGCGCCGCGGCGGCCGGCGGCGTCCTGGTGCCCGTCAACCCGCTGCTCAAACCGGCCCAGGTCGCCTACATCCTGAAGGACTGCAACGTCCGGGTGCTGGTCACCTCCGGCGACCGCCTGACCCTCCTCGCCGACGACCTGCGCGAGTGCCACGATCTGCACACGGTCGCGCTCGTGGACGGCGCTCCCGCGGGGCCCCTCGCGCACCTGCAAGTCCTCCCCTGGGAGGGCCTCGCGCGGGGCGAGCCGGGCACGCGGCCCCACCGGCGGATCGACATGGACATGGTGTCGATCCTCTACACCTCCGGCAGCACCGGGCGCCCGAAGGGCGTGGTGCTCTCCCACCGCAACATGGTCGCCGGGGCCCGCAGCGTCGCCGAGTACCTGGAGAACGTCCCCGAGGACCGGCTGCTCGCCGTGCTCCCCTTCAGCTTCGACTACGGCTTCAGCCAGCTCACCACTGCCTTTTCCGTAGGCGCGAGCGTGTCCCTCATGGACTACCTGCTCCCGCGCGACGTGGTGAAGGCGGTGGCGCGCGACCGCATCACCGGGCTCGCAGCGGTGCCGCCCCTCTGGGTGCAGCTCGCCCCGCTCGACTGGCCCGCCGAGGCGGTGGAGAGCCTGCGCTACCTCACCAACTCGGGCGGCGCGATGCCGACCCAGGTCACCGCGCGCCTGCGCCGGTCCCTGCCCCGCACGCGGGTGTTCCTGATGTACGGTCTGACCGAGGCCTTCCGCTCCACCTACCTCCCCCCCGAGGAGCTCGACCGGCGCCCCGAGTCCATGGGGCGCGCCATCCCCAACGCCGAGATCCTCGTGGTGCGCGAGGACGGCTCCCCCTGCGCCCCCGGGGAGCCGGGCGAGCTGGTGCAC
This sequence comes from Gammaproteobacteria bacterium, assembly GCA_017999615.1. Lineage (NCBI taxonomy): Bacteria > Pseudomonadati > Pseudomonadota > Gammaproteobacteria > Gammaproteobacteria bacterium. The sequence goes on from JAGNLM010000002.1 coordinate 163,662, forward strand.
CGCGGCTCGCTGGTGGCCATGGGGTACTGGAACGACCCCGAGCGCACCGCCGAGCGCTTCAAGCCCGCACCGGGCCGGCCCCCCGAGGTGCCACTCACCGAGATGGCGGTCTGGTCGGGCGACACGGTGCGAACGGACGAGGACGGCTTCCTCTATTTCGTCGGGCGGCGGGACGAGATGATCAAGACCTCCGGCTATCGCGTGAGCCCCACCGAGGTCGAGGAGGTCCTCTACGGGAGCGGACTCGTCGCCGAGGCGGCGGCGCTCGGCCTGCCGCACCCGACGCTCGGCCAGGGGATCGTCGCCGTGGTCAAGCCGCGCGACCCCGCCTTCGACCCGGAGGCCCTGCTCGCGGCCTGCAAGCGCGAGCTGCCGAACTTCATGGTCCCGCTGCAGGTCGTGACCCTGGACACCCTGCCCCGCAACCCCAACGGCAAGGTGGACCGTCGGGCCCTCGTGGAGGGCCTGCGCAGCCTGTGGGAGGAGAGATGAGCGAGCGCCCCACCCACGCCCCCCTCGGGCACTTTCCGGTGGTCGACGACTGCCTGGTGATCGGCGGCGTGCCGCTGCCGCTCCTCGCCCGGCGCGTCGGCCAGACTCCCTTCTACGCCTATGACCGCCGGCTGCTGAGCGCGCGCGTGCGCCTGCTGCGCGACCTGCTGCCCGGGGAGGTGAGCCTGCACTACGCGGTCAAGGCGAACCCCATGCCGGCGGTGGTCCAGCACCTGGCCCGCGCCGTGGACGGGCTGGACGTGGCCTCGCTCGGCGAGCTGCGCACCGCGCTGGACACCGGGATGAGCCCCGAGGACATCAGCTTCGCCGGTCCCGGCAAGAGCGACCAGGAGCTCGCCGCGGCCGTCGCCTCGGGGATCACCATCAATCTCGAGAGCGAGGGCGAGATGGAGCGCGCCGCCCGCATCGGCGCCGGCTTCGGGGTGCGCCCCCGGGTGGCGGTGCGCGTCAACCCGGACTTCGAGCTGAAGTCCTCGGGGATGAAGATGGGCGGCGGCCCGAAGGCCTTCGGGGTGGACGCGGAGCGGGTGCCCGCGATGCTGGACCGGATGCGGTCGCTCGCGGTGGACTTCCAGGGCTTCCACGTCTTCTCCGGCTCCCAGAACCTGCGCCCCGAGGCCATCGTCGAGGCCCAGACCCGCACCTTCGAGCTCGTCCTGCGCCTCGCGGCGCACGCGCCGGGCCCGGTGCGCCTGCTCAACATCGGCGGCGGCTTCGGCATCCCCTACTTCCCCGGCGACCGCCCGCTCGACCTGGGCCCGGTGGCCGAGAACCTGCGGGCGCGCCTGCCGGAGGTGCTCTCGCGCCTGCCCCACGCGGAGGTGGTGATCGAGCTCGGGCGCTACCTCGTGGGCGAGGCCGGCGTGTACGTGTGCGAGGTCCTGGACCGCAAGGTCTCCCGGGGTCAGCTCTACCTGGTCACCAACGGCGGGTTGCACCACCACCTGGCCGCCTCCGGCAACTTCGGCCAGGTGATCCGCAAGAACTACCCCGTCGCCGTGGGCACCCGGATGCACGGCGGCGAGCGCGAGGTCGCGACCGTCGTCGGCCCCCTCTGCACCCCGCTGGACGTCCTGGCCGAGAAGACGGAGATGGCCCGGGCGGAGGTCGGCGACCTCGTCGTCGTCTTCCAGTCCGGCGCCTACGGCCTCAGCGCGAGTCCCCAGGCGTTTCTCGGCCACCCGGCGGCGGTGGAGGTTCTGGTGTGAGGAAACGGGCCCGTTCCCGGCCTCGGTGGCCCCTTCGCAGACACCCCACCTAGGTCAAACTGCTTAATTTATTGTTTTCAGTAAATATCTTGTATTACCCACCATTGGCGCAGGGGTTTCTCTGCGCTAGGCTTACGCAACATTCGTATCGCCGGACGGGCGGCCCCTGCAGCCGGCACAAGGGCGCAGGGGGAAGAAAATAAGAACCGGATGGGGGGAAACGTGCCTCAGGGGCGCGACGAGGTCTTGCTGCTTCTGCAGTGCCTGTGCGACGCGGCGCTGGACGACGTCATCTGGGGACGGTTCCTCGAGGCGCTGTGCCGGAGCACCGGCAGCGTCGAGGCCGACCTCTTCGTCGTCGACCCGCTCGCGAACCGCTACACCAGCTGCATCGTCTGCGACCTGGAGCGCGGCTGGATCGGCCAGTGCGACCCCGAGCCCGGTGAGGAGCCGGTCTGGACGCAGGTCGAGACCGTGCCGGCGACCGGGACGGACGTCCCCCTGCCGCCTCCCCTTCTCGAGCCGAACGCCTGCCCCATCGGGGTCTCCGTGGCGCTCGGCTCGGCGTCCCCCGATCCCCGCCTGTCGGTCACCGAGCTGTGGCAGTACGACGACCGGCAGGCCTTCCTCGCCCTTCGCCGGCGGACCGACGGGACGTTCCGGGGCGGCGAGGAGCAGAGCCTGGAGGCGGTCCTGCCGTTCCTGCGCCGGGCCTTCCTCGTCGCCTACCGGCTGGAGAGCGGCGAGCGCCGCAACGCGATGCTCCTGCGCGCGGTGGAGCACGGGACCACGGGCGTGGTGCTGCTCGAGGCGCGTGGCCAGATCGTGTACACGAACGGCGCCGCACGGGAGATCCTGACCCAGGGGGACGGCCTCTTGCGCAACGGCTCGCGCCTGCGAGCCCTGCGCGATTCCGACGACGAAGCGCTCCAGGCCCTCCTCCGCAGCGCCATCGGGCCGGCCCCGGGCCCCCAGCGCGCGAGCGGGGGGGTCATCTCCGTGCCCCGCCCGTCGGGCAAGACGCCCTATTCGGTGGTCGCCGTGCCCGTACACCTGCGGCCGGCCGTCCTGCGCCGCGACGAGGCCGTCGCTACCGTGTTCATCTCCGACCCGATGACGCTCTGCGAGGTCAACGGCCCCCACATCCGCCAGCTCTACCACCTGACCCCGCGGGAGGTCAGGCTCGCGGTCCTGCTCGCGGGCGGCACCACCGTGGCCGATGCCGCCCGGGCCCTCGGCATCGCCGAGAAGACCGCGCGCATCCACCTCCAGGGGCTGTTCCGCAAGACCGGCACCCGGCGCCAGGTGGACCTGGTCCGCCTGCTCCTCGCCAGTCCCGGGCCGGCCCGGACGACGGACGCCGGGGCGGCGAGAGGCTGACGGGACCCCGACCGCCGCCCGCGCGGGGTCACCCGTCAGGGGGCGGTGGCCGGCTGCGCGGAGAGGGGCGCCACCGGCATCCCGGACCTCTCGAGCACGGGCACCAGCCGGGGCCAGACGTTCTCCAGCAGGCGCGGCTGGGCCTCGGCGCGAGGGTGGATGCCGTCCTCCAGCATGAGCTCGGGGTCCCCCCCCACCCCTTCGAGCAGGAAGGGCACCAGGGGCACGCCTTCGCGCTCCGCGAGCTCCTCGAAGACCCGGCGGAACCGCTCGCCGTACACCGGCCCGTAATTGGGGGGCAACCGGATGCCCACCAGGAGGACCCGGGCCCCCGCGGCGCGGGCCTCCCGGACCATGCTCTCGAGGTTGCGCCCGGTCTCCTCGACGGCGATGCCGCGCAGCCCGTCGTTGCCCCCCAGTTCGATCAGGACGAGCGCCGGACGGTGGCGCTCCAGCGCCGCCCCCAGCCGGGCGCGCCCCCCCCGCGTGGTGTCCCCGCTGATGCTGGCGTTGACGACGCGATGGGGCCAGCCCTCACGCGCGAGCCGGGCCTGCAGCAGGGCGACCCAGCCCTGGCGGGTGTCCATGCCGTAGGCCGCGCTCAGACTGTCGCCGAGGACGAGGACGACCGGCGCGGGGCCGGCGGACCCGGGCTGGGCAAGACCCAGCAGGAGGGTCAGGAGGAGCCAGCGCGGCCCGACGGACCCCTGCGGGCCCGGGGACCCACGCAGCCAAGCGGAACCAAACAGCCCCGCGGAACCACGCAGCCAAGCGGAACCGCGGGACTGGCGACCGTCACCCGACACTTTCATGACGGCGCAGGGTAGCCTCTCCCGCGGGGTTGTGGAACCTTGGGCGCCGCCGGGATTCCAAGAGGGCACCATGGAACGTCCTTCCGAACCACCGATCCTCCGCGCCGAGGGCCTCGGCAAGCGCGTCACGAGCCCCGAAGGGACGCTCGAGATCCTGGCCGGGGCCGAGCTGTCGGTGGCCGCCGGCGAGTCCCTGGCGGTCGTCGGGGAATCCGGCTCTGGCAAGTCGACCCTGCTCTCGCTCCTCGCCGGCCTGGACCTCCCCACCGCCGGGCGTGTCTGGCTCGACGGCACCGACCTCACCACCCTGGACGAGGACGGGCGTGCCCGCCTGCGCGGCCGGCTGGTGGGCTTCGTGTTCCAGTCCTTCCAGCTCGTCCCGAGCCTCACGGCCCTGGAGAACGTGATGCTGCCGCTCGAGCTCGCGGGCCGGGACGACCCGCGCCCCGCCGCGCTCGAGAGCCTCGCCCGGGTGGGCCTCGCCGCGCGGGTCCGCCACTACCCGAGCCAGCTCTCGGGTGGCGAGCAGCAGCGGGTCGCCCTGGCCCGGGCGTTTTCCACCCGCCCGCGTCTGCTCTTCGCCGACGAGCCCACCGGCAACCTGGACCGCCGCACCGGGGAGCGCGTGAGCGAGCTGCTGTTCCGCCTGAACGAGGAGCACGCGACGACCCTGGTCCTGGTCACCCACGACCCGGGGCTCGCCGGGCACTGCGGGCGCACCCTGCGCCTCGAGGGCGGAAGGCTGCACGCCGAGCCGGGCTGGCCCCCGGGGGCCGCCGCGCGGCCGGGGGTCTGAGGCCGGTGGCCACGGCGGGCCCCACCCTCGCCTGGCGCTGGCTGCGCCGGGAATGGCGCGGCGGCGAGCTGCCCCTGCTCGCCCTCGCCGTGACCCTCGCGGTGGCGAGCGTGTCCGCCGTCGGGTTCTTCGCCGACCGCGTGCACCGGGCAATGAGCCTGCGGGCGACCGAGCTCCTCGCCGCCGACGTAGTCCTGGTGTCCCCCGCGGCGATCCCCGAGGAGCGGCGAAGCGCCGCGCGGGAACGGGGCCTGGCCATCGCCGAGACACTGACCTTCCCGAGCATGGTCTCCACCGGGGACCGGCTGCAGCTCGCCGAGGTGAAGGCCGTCGGCCCCGGGTACCCCCTGCGGGGCGAACTGCGGGTCGCGCCCGCCCCGTTCGCGCCGGACACCCCGCGTGCCGCCGGCCCGGAGCCCGGCACCGTCTGGGTGGACGCCCGGCTCGCGACCGCCCTCGGCGTGGGTCCCGGGGACCGGCTCCAGATCGGGGCGGTCGAGCGGCCCGTCGCGGCCATCCTCTCCTACGAGCCGGACCGCCCCGGCGACCTCTTCACCCTGGGCCCGCGCCTGATGATGCACCGGGATGACGTGCCCGCCACCGCCCTGGTGCAGCCGGGCAGCCGGGTGACGCACCGGCTCCTGGTCGCGGGCTCCGAGGCGGGCATCGCGAGCTTCCGTGGGGCCCTCGCGGGGCGCCTCACCCGGGGCGAGAGCCTGCAGGGCGTGCGTGACACCCGCCCGGAGCTGCGCGTGGCGCTGGACCGCGCCGAGCGCTTCCTCGGGCTCGCCGCGCTCGTGAGCGCCCTGCTCGCCGGGGTCGCGGTCGCGCTCGCCGCCCGGCGCTACGCCGAGCGCCACCTGGACACCGCGGCCATCCTGCGCTGCCTCGGCGCCACCCAGGCCCGGGTGACGGGGCTCTTCGCCACCCAGCTCCTGCTGGTCGGAGTCATCGCCGCGACCGCAGGCGTCGCCATCGGCTACCTCGCCCAGGCCGGTCTCGCCGCGCTGCTGGCCGAGGCCTATCCCGGCCCGTTGCCGCTGCCCTCGCCCTACCCCGCCCTGGCCGGCGCCGCCACCGGGCTGGTCACCCTCGCCGGCTTCGCGCTGCCCCCGCTGCTGCGCCTGCGCGAGGTGCCGCCCCTGCGTGTGCTCCGGCGCGACCTCGCCCCGCTCCCCGCCCGGGCGCGCGCGGTCTACGGCTCGGCCCTCCTCACCCTCGGCGCCCTGGTGCTCTGGCAGGCGGCGGACGCGAGGCTCGCCGCCTACGCCCTCGCGGCCGCCGGGGCCACCGTCGTGGTCCTGGTGGCGGCGGCGTACGCCCTGGTGACCGCGCTCCGGCCCCTGCGCGGACGGGTCGGCGTCTCCTGGCGCTTCGGGCTCGCGCGCATCGCACGCCGCCCGGGTCAGAGCGTGGTGCAGGTCGCGGCGTTCGGACTTGGCCTGATGGTCCTCCTGCTCCTCACCCTCGTGCGGGGCGAGCTGATCGAGGGGTGGCGGGACCGCCTGCCCCCGGACACCCCCAACTACTTCCTCATCAACGTCCAGCCCGACGAGGTCGCCGGGGTGCGCGCGTTCCTCTCCGGCCACGGCATCGCCGAGCCCGCCCTCTACCCCATGGTCCGGGGGCGGCTCGCCGCCGTCGACGGACGGCCCGTGTCGGCCGAGGACTACGAGGGGGCCCGGGCCAAGCGGCTGGTGGAGCGCGAGTTCAACCTCTCCGGCGCGAGCCGGCCCCAGGACGACAACCGGATCGTCGCGGGGAGCTGGTGGGAGCCGGGGGAAACGACGCGCCCGCAGTTCTCGGTCGAGGAGGGGCTCGCCGCCACCCTGGGGATCACGCTCGGCTCGCGGCTCCGGTTCCAGGTCGCGGGGCAGGATATCGAGGCCCCGGTCACCAGCCTACGCACCGTGCAGTGGGACTCCTTCCGCGTGAACTTCTTCGTGGTCGCCCCGCCGGGGGTGCTGGACGGCTTCCCGGCCACCTACGTGACGAGCTTCCACCTCCCGCCCGAGCGGCCCGAGGTCCTCTCGGAGCTGGTGCGCGCCTTCCCGAGCGTCACCGTGCTCGACGTGGAGGCCATCCTCTCGCGCGTGCGCCACATCCTGGAGCGGGCGGCACTGGCGGTGCAGTACGTCTTCCTCTTCGCGCTCCTCGCCGGGGTCACGGTGCTCGCGGCCGCCGTCCAGTCGACGCTCGACGAGCGCCGCTTCGAGTCCGCGGTGCTGCGCACCCTCGGCGCCGACCGCCGGCGCCTCCTCGCCGGGCTGCTCGCAGAGTTCGCGACCCTCGGCGCCCTCGCGGGCCTGCTGGCATCGGCCGCGGCAGCGGTCACCGGCGTCGTCCTGGCCCGCGCCGTCTTCGACCTGGACTACGTCCCCGGTCCCGGCGTGTGGTTTTCCGGCGTGGGCGCGGGCGTCGTCGGGGTCGCCCTGGCGGGCTATCTGGGCACCCGGCGGGTCCTGTCCCACCCGCCGGTGGAGAGCCTGCGGGCGGGTTAGAGCGGGGCAATCAGCACGCCAGGGTGCGGGGGACGGGCGAGCCCCGCCTGCCCCTCAGCGGGTCGGGCGCAGCATGTCGAAGTTCAACTGCTGCTGGGCGTCCTCCATCTGGAACTGCTGGAGCTGGCGCAGGCTGGCCCCCGGCGGCAGTCCGATGGCTTGCTCCCGCTGGCGCAGGCGCAGCACGTCGGCCTGCTGACGCTGTTGCAGTCGCTGCAGGTCCCAGGCCTCCTGCTCGAAGCGCTGGGGCAGCATCGGGGCCGGGGGGGCCACGGGGGGGCCCGGCTCCGCCACCGGCGGCGCTGGCCGGTCGGTCCAGCCGGGGCGGAGCTGGGGCCGGCTCTCCAGCCACTCCTGGTGGTAGCGTTCCTGGAGGGACTGCGCCCTCTCGAGGTCCTCGCGGCTCAGCCGGCTGCGGTAGCGGTCCTGGTCGAGGCGCAGGCGCGCCTCCGCGCCGGGGTCCGGCGCCGGCAGCTGCTCGGGTCCTGGACCCTGGGCCCGCGCAACGGCCACCCAGAGGGCGGCGGCTACCGCCAGCCCCCCCAGGGCGTGACCGCCGCTCACGGGACCTCCGCCGGCACGGCGGAGACCTGGGCCCGGTAGCGTTCCAGGAGCACCAGCAGCAGCGCGATCAGCAGCGGGCCGAGCACCAGCCCGAACAGCCCGAAGGCGAGCAGCCCTCCCAGGGCGCCCATCATCATGAGCGGCAGCGGCAGCCCCGTGCGCCCGCTCATCAGCATCGGCCGCAGCACGTTGTCGACGCCACCCACCACCACGACGCTCCATACGGCGAGGATCACCCCCTGGGTCGTCTCCCCGGTCAGCAGCAGGTAGGCGACCGCTGGGACCCAGACGAGGGCGGTGCCCACCACCGGGATGAAGGCGCTCACGATGGTCAGCGCCCCGAAGAGGACGGGCGACGGCAGCCCGGTGAACCAGAAGGCGGCGCCGGCAAGGATGCCCTGAACGGCGGCCGTGACCACCACCCCGACCGCCACCGCGGACACCATCCCGGCGACGGTCTCGCGCAGGGTCTCGCGCGTCCCTTCGCCCACGCGCACACCGGACCAGAACATGCGCTCGGCGGCGGGGCCGTCGCGGTAGACGAAGAACAGGACCACCAGCACCAGGAACCACTGGAAGAGGAACCCGAAGAGGTTGGCCGCAGTGGAGGTGAGCCCCCCCAGCAGCAGGCCGACCACCGCGCGCGCCGCGGCGAGCGATCGCTCCCGCAGGTCGATCCCGGCCGCCGCAGCCATCTCGCTCAGGCGCTCCACCCAGTCCCGGACGGTGGGGTGGGCCAGCACCGCGTCGACGCGGGGGAGCTTCCCCTCGGCGGTGGCCGAGCGCAGGAACTGCTCGGCCTGCAGCAACTCCTGCAGGAGCAGCGCCACGAGCGCGACGACCGGCACCACGATGATGGCGAAGACGGCGAGCGTCATCACCGCCGAGGCGAGCCCGTCCCGCCCCCGCAGGAGCCCGCGCAGACGCAGGTAGACGGGGTAGGTGACGATCGCGAGCACCGTGGCCCAACCGATGGCCGGCAGGAACGGCTCGAGGACCCGGAAGAGCAGGTAGAGCGCCCCGGCGAGGGCCGCGAAGGCCGTCAGCGTCACCATGAGCCTGCGATCGATCAGCCTGCGGTACATCGGCCCCCTCCCGCGGCTGGCGGCCGCTTGTGGTCATCGACCGAGAGGTGCTGGGGGGAGCGCGCCCCCGCCCGCCCCTCTCACCTCACCTCGAGCTCCCGGTGCAGGTCGAGAACGGTCGCCTCGCGCCCCTCGTGGGTGCGCGTGAGCCGGTATTCCCCCCGGTAGACGCCGGGGGGCCAGGCGCCGCCCCTCAGTGGCTTGCCGGCGAAGCTGAACCAGCGTGCCTTGTTGCCGGGAACGCTCGCGCGCTTGTCCGCCAGCACCGAGCCGTCGGGCGCGAGCAGCCGAAGCTGTTCCCGGTCGCCGCGCTGGGCCCCGAAGACCTCGACCCAGAACACCAGCGCCCCGGCGTCCCGAGGCAGGACCGCCCCGGCATAGCGCCCCTCCTGGGCCGTGCGCGCGTCGGGCTTGTCCGGGGAGAAACCGGCCACGAGCAGGCCCGTCTCCCGGTACCCGAGGGCCTCCAGGGCCGCAGGGGCCCAGAGGGGCGACTCGCCCAGCCGGCAGCCCGCGGCCTCGCCGAGGCCGACGAACGGGTCCACGGGCCGGCCCTCGTGGCGCACCGCGAACTCCAGGTGCGGGAACTCGGTGTTCCCGGACAGCCCGATGAGGCCGAGGCGCTGCCCCTTGCGCACGATGTCCCCCGGCTTGACCGCCACGCTACCCCGGAGCAGGTGGCTGTACTGGGTCTCCCACCCCCTTTCGTGGGTCACGGCCACCGAGTTGCCGGCGCCCCGGCCCTTGACCGTCTCCGGCCCCGCCTCGCGGACGTCCACGTCGGGCATGCCGTCGCGCACCGCCCGCACCCGGCCCGGCGCGGCGGCGAGCACGGGCACCCCCCGCCGCATCTCCACCAGGCTCGGCACGCGGATGTCGGTGCCGGTGTGGCCGTCGTAGCTGAGCGTCCCACAGCGGTAGTCACGCCAGCCGCCCCCAGGGTCGTGGTCGAAGTAGTTCTGGACGAAACAGGTCGTGCCGGCGCAATCCACCGGCAGCTCGAAGCGCGGCGCCGCCTCGGCGCGCGCGGCGTTGGGCCAGAGGCCCGCAGGCAGGAGGCCGGCGCAGAGCGCGGCGAGGACGAGCCCGCGCCGCAGGGGGCTCCGCCCCGGGGAGCCTGGGGGGACCCGGAACGGTGAGTGGAACCGGTGCACCACCACAGCCCTGACCCTCTCCGATGGACCGCTCTCCCTGCCATCCTCCCCGATGCGGCCCCCGCTGGCAAATCCACCCCCTCCGGGCCCGCGAGCTGGTTGATCCGGGTCTGCGCCCACCTCTACAACCAGCCCGGGGACTACGCGCGCCTGCTCGAGGCCCTGCACGGTCCCGAGGGCTAGGGTGCGGCGGCGGGGCGGGACTCCAGCACCACCACGGAGCGAGGCTGCACCCGGTACGCCCTGCCGCCGGCGAGGGGAGACTGGGACTCGGGGCCGGTGACGTCTTCCGGGCTGGGCCGCGCCGTGTCCACGGCGAGGTGCCAGGTGCCCGACAGGGGCTCGGGCAGCACCGCCTCCTGGAGCTCCGCCGAGAGGTTCATCACCACGTAGAGGTCCTCTTCGCCCTCGGCCACCGCCGCGAGGGTGAAGGCCAGGACCTGGGCCTCGGGGTCGTCCCACGGCGGCTCGAAGGGCTCCAGCCCGTGCCAGCAGACGTCTGGCTGGAGGGCCCCCGCGCGGCGCTGGCCGCTCAGGAAGCGCCTGCGCATCAGGCTCGGGTGCCGGCGGCGCAGCGCCACCATCTCGCGCACGAAGCGCAGCATGGGGGCGTTGCGCTCGAGGAAGCCCCAGTCGAGCCAAGAGGTCGCGTTGTCCTGGCAGTAGGCGTTGTTGTTGCCGCCCTGGGTCCGCAGGACCTCGTCGCCCGCGAGCAGCATCGGCACGCCCTGGCTGAGGAGCAGGATGGCCATGAAGTTCTTCGCCTGCTGCCGGCGCAGGGCGTTCACCGCAGGGTCGTCGGTCTCCCCCTCGACCCCGCAGTTCCAGCTGAGATTCTCCTCGGCCCCGTCGTGGTTGCCCTCGCCATTCGCCTCGTTGCGCTTGGCCTCGTAGCTCACCAGGTCCCACAGGGTGAACCCGTCGTGGGCGGTGACGAAGTTGATGCTGTTCATGGGCAGCCGACCACTCGGCGCGTAGAGGTCGCTCGAGCCCGCGATGCGCGTCGCCACCTCCCCCACGAGCCCCGTCTCCCCGCCCACGAAGCGGCGGATCACGTCCCGGTAGCGCCCGTTCCACTCCGCCCACCGGTATCCGGGGAACCCGCCCACTTGGTACAGGCCACCCGCGTCCCAGGCCTCGGCGATGAGCTGGGTCTGGGCGAGGACGTGCGAGAACTCGATGTACCACGGCATCGGGGCGTACCAGAGCGGCTCGCCGTTCTCGCCTCGCACCAGCACGCTCGCCAGGTCGAAGCGGAAGCCGTCCACATGCATCTCCCGCACCCAGTACTCCAGGCACTCCACCAGGAAGCGCGTGACCACGGGGTTGTTGCAGTTGATCGTGTTCCCGCAGGCCGTGTAGTCCCGGTACCGGCTGCGGTCCGTGGGGTCCAGGTGGTAGACCGTCTCGTTGGCGAGCCCCTTGAAATTGATCGTGGGCCCGTCGGCGCCGCCCTCCGCGGTGTGGTTGAACACCACGTCGATGATCACCCCGATGCCGGCCCGGTGCAGGGCCTTCACCAGGTCCCGGAGCTCCCGCCGGTGAGTCCCCTCCTCCGGGCTCACGCAGTAGCCGGGGTGCGGACTGTAGAAGCTGTGCGGGCTGTAGCCCCAGTAGTTCACCAGGCCTCGCTGCGCCGCGCCGGGCGGCACATCCTGCTCGTCGTAGGCCATCACCGGCAGCAACTCCACGTCGGTGATGCCGAGCGAGCGCAGGTAGGGGATCTTCTCGATGACCCCGGCGAAGGTCCCCGGGTGGGTCGTGCCCGCCGAGGGGTGCCGGGTGAAGCCGCCCACGTGCAGCTCGTAGATGATGGTCTGCTCCAGGGGCCGCACGAGGGGGGTGTCCCCCTCCCAGTCGTAGGGGTCGTCCACCAGCACGGCCCGCAGCGACGTGTGCCCGGCCGGCCCCGGCTCCGACGCCCGCGCCCGGTCCCACACCCGCGAGGTGACCGCGCGGGCCCAGGGGTCCAGGAGCTCCTTGCCCCGATCGAAGCGGAAGCCGGTCGCGACCGTGTCGTCCGGCCCGTCCACCCGCCAGGTGTAGTGCGCGCCCGGCCGCAGGCGTTCCACGTAGACGTGCCAGAAGAAGAACGTGCGGTTGACCTCGGGGTCGAGCACGATGACCTGGAACGGCTCCGGGCTGTCGGCACGCTCGTAGAGCAAGAGCTCCACGTCCGTGGCGTACCGGCTGAAGAGGGAGAAGTTCGCGCCGCCCGCGTCGCAGGTCGCGCCCGGGGGGTAGCGGGAGCCGGCGCGGACCGGGAACGGGACGACGGGGAACACGGCGCGCGGCGAGCCCCGGGTCAGGGCGCGGGAGGACTTCTGCGGACCGCCGCGCTCATCCGCCCGTCGCCGACATGAACCGGACCACGTGGCAGGGGTGCTCCCGGAACTCGTGGCGCTCGGGCTTCAGCGCGATGGCCGCCCGCACGGCCTCGTCGAGCTCCCCGTCGCTCGCCCCCGCGCGCAGCAGCGGGCGGAGCTCGATGGCGTCGTTCTGACCGAGGCACAGGAACAGCCCGCCGTCCACCGAGAGGCGCACGCGGTTGCAGGTCTCGCAGAAGTGCTGGGAGAGCGGCGTGATGAAGCCGATCTTCAGGTCCGTGCCGGCCACCTGCACGTAGCGCGCCGGCCCCCCGCCCGACATCACGGCGGGCACGAGCGTATAGCGCTCGGCGAGACGCGCCCGTACCTCCTGCAGGTCCACGTAGTGGCTGGTCGCGGCCTGGCCGGTCGCGCCGACCGGCATGGTCTCGATGAGCCGGAGCGTGTAGCCGTGCTCCAGACAGAACTCCACGATCGCCGGGACTTCGTCCTCGTTGACCCCGCGCATCACCACCATGTTCAGCTTGACCGGCTCGAGCCCCACCGTGCGGGCCGCTTCCAGGCCCGCCAGCACCTTCTCGAGCCGGCCGCCCCCGGTGATGGCGGCGAATCGCCCGGGGTCGAGCGAGTCGAGGCTGACGTTGACCCGGTGGATACCCGCGCGCTTGAGCGGCTCCGCCATGCGCGCGAGCCGCACGGCGTTGGTGGACAGGGAGAGGTCCTCGATCCCCGGCAACGCCCCCAGGCGGGCGACCAGCTCGGGCAGGTCCTTGCGCACGAGCGGCTCGCCGCCGGTCAGGCGTACCCGGCGCACGCCGACCCGGGTAAAGGCGCCGACGACACGCTCGAGCTCCTCGAAGGTGAGCCAGTCCTCGGGCTCCTCGAAGCCGTCGAAGCCCTTCGGCATGCAGTACGTGCAGCGCAGGTCGCAGCGGTCGGTGACCGACACCCGCAGGTACTCGATCCGCCGGCCGAAGGGATCAGTCAGGTCGGCCATCTTGGGAGCCCCGTTTCCGCGCTGCCGCACTCCGGCTCGATCGAGCGTGCCACCGCTCGGCCGGCCACGCAAGTGCGCCGCCCGCCCTGGGTCACGGTTGCGCCCCGTGCTTGTTCCCGAGCAGGGCGTCGATGTGCGCGGCGACGCCCCGCCCGAGGGCCGACAGCGAATAGCCGCCCTCCAGCACCGAGACGACGCGCCCCCCGGCGCTCGCGTCCGCCACGCGCTTGATCTCGCAACTCACCCAGCGGAAGTCGTCGTCGCCCAGCACCAGCCGCGTCATGTCGTCCTCGGCGTGCCCGTCGAACCCGGCCGAGACCAGGACCATCTGGGGGGCGAAGGCGGCCATCCGGTCGAACCAGGCGTCGGCCACGGCGCGGCGGAAGGCGCGCCCGTCGGTGCCGGCCTTGAGCGGCACGTTGATCAGGTGCTCGCCTCCCGTGTCCGCCCCCGCGTAGGGGAAGGCCGGGTGCTCGAAGGAGGAGCAGTAGAGCACCCGCGGGTCGTCGCGAAAGATCTCCTCGATGCCGTCCCCGTGGTGGGCGTCGAAATCGCAGATGGCGACCCGCTCGAGCCCGTGTTCCGCGAGCGCGTGCGCCGCACCCACCGCGACGTTGTTGAAGAAACAGAAGCCCCCCGCCCGGGACCGCCCCGCGTGGTGGCCCGGGGGACGGACGGCGCAGAAGGCGGCGGTGGCCTCCCCCCGCATCACCAGGTCGACGCCAAAGACCGCCGCGCCTGCCGCGCGGTACGCGGCGCGCAGGGTGCCGGGGCACATGCCGGTCTCCCCGTCGATCCAGTGCAGGCCTTCGGTGGGCGACTGCGCGCTCAGCCGTTCCAGGTACGCGCGGTCGTGCACCCGGCAAAGCTGCTCCTCGGTGGCGAGCGGCGCGTCGTAGTGCCGCAACACCAGCTCGATCCCCCGGGCCACCAGGTGGTCCTGGATCGCGTGCAGGCGGGCCGGGCACTCCGGGTGCTCGGGCCCCATGTCGTGGAGGAGGCAGTCGGGGTGCGAGATGTACGCGATGGTCATGACCGCTCCTCGGGTTCCGAGTACAGTTATCGACTACGCTTGACGGGCGATCTCCCCGCACGAGGATAACCGATGGGGCCCCATTATCTCGACCGGCTGTTCAACCCGCGCACCATTGCGGTCTTCGGGGCAAGCGAGCGCGCCGACAGCGTCGGCGCCTTGATGTTCCAGAACCTGGTCGCCGGTGGGTTCAAGGACCAGATCTTCGCGGTCAACCCGAAGCACTCGGAGGTGCAGGGCCACGTCTGCTACCCCACCATCCGGGACGTGGGGGTGCCGGTGGACCTCGCGGTGATCGCCACCCCGGCCGCCGAGGTGCCCGAGATCATCTACCAGTGCGGCGAGCACGGCGTGCGGGCCGCGATGGTGCTCTCGGCCGGCTTCGCCGAGTCGGGGCCGGACGGGGCGAGGCTCCAGCAGGCGATGATGGAGACCGCCCAGCGCTACGGCATGCGCATCGTCGGCCCGAACTGCCTCGGGATGCTGCGCCCCCGCCTCGGGCTGAACATCACCTTCTGCAAGGGCGTCGCCATCCCCGGGGACCTGGCGCTCGTCTCCCAGTCGGGCGCGCTCTGCACCGCGATCCTCGACTGGGCCGAGCCGCACCAGGTCGGCTTCTCGACCGTCATCTCCCTCGGGGACGCGGCCGACGTGGATTTCGGCGACATCCTCGACTATCTCGCCCTCGACCCCCAGACCCACGGCATCCTGCTCTACGTGGAGGGCACCCAGCACACCCGCGGGTTCATCAGCGCGCTGCGCGCCGCGGCCCGCCTGAAGCCGGTGGTGGTCATCAAGTCCGGGCGCGAAGTGGAGAGCGCGCGGGCCGCCGTCTCCCACACCGCGGCCCTCATCGGCGCGGACGACGTCTTCGACGCGGTGCTCGAGCGGGCCGGCGCGGTGCGCGCGAACACCATCGACGACCTGTTCTCGGCCGCGCAGATCCTCTCGAGCGGGGTGCGCGTGGAAGGCAACCGGCTCGCCATCATCACCAACGCCGGAGGCCCGGGCGTGATGGCGACCGACCGCGCCCTGCAGCTCGGCTGCCAGGTGCCGCCGCTGCGCGACTCCACCCTGCAGGGCCTCAACCGGGTCCTGCCCCCGCACTGGTCCCACGGCAACCCCGTGGACATCCTCGGCGACGCCACCCCCGAGCGCTTCCAGGAGGCCGTCTCCGCGTGCCTCAAGGACGACTCGTTCGACGGGGTCATGGTGATCCTCACCCCCCAGGCGATGACCCAGCCCACCGAGGCGGCGAAGGCCGTGGAAAAGGCGGCGCGGCGCAACCAGAAGCCGGTGCTCGCCTGCTGGATGGGCGAGCGCGCCGTGTCCGACGCCTGGGCCCTGTTCTCCGCCCGGCGCCTGCCCCGCTTCCGCACCCCGGAGGCGACCGTGGAGGCCTTCCACTACCTGGCCGCCCACCACCGCAACCAGAAGCTGCTGCTCCAGGTCCCCGGGCCCCTCTCCTACCACGACCAGCCGGACGTGGACGGGGCGCGGCTCATCATCGACGGGGTGCTCTCCGAGCGGCGCAAGGTGCTCACCCCGCTCGAGTCCAAAGCGGTGCTCGCGGCCTTCCGCATCCCGGTGGTGCAGACCATCCAGGCGCGCAGCGCAAACGAGGCGCTGGTGGCCGCCGAGTCGCTCGGCTTCCCGGTCGCCATGAAGATCAGCTCGCCCGACATCACCCACAAGTCGGACGTGGGCGGGGTGCGCCTGGACATCCGCAACGCCCAGGCGGTGCGCAGCACCTACAACGAGCTCATCACGGAGATCCAGAAGCAGTTCCCGAACGCGCGGATCGTGGGCGTGACCGTCGAGCGCATGTTCGACGCGAGCCACGGCCGCGAGCTGCTGGTGGGCGTGACGCGCGACCGCGCCTTCGGGCCGGTCATCACCTTCGGCGCGGGCGGCACCATGGTCGAGGTGCTGCGCGACCGCGCGGTGGCGCTGCCGCCGCTGAACCGGTTCATCACCCGCAGCCTCATCGCGCGCACCCGCGCGGCGCGCATGCTGACGCAGTTCCGCAACCTGCCGCCGGCGAACATGGAAGCGGTGGAGAACGTGCTGCTGCGCGTCTCGGAGATGGTGTGCGAGCTCCCGCAGCTGATGGAGATGGACATCAACCCGCTCATCGCCGACGAGAAGGGCGCGATGGCGGTGGACGCCCGGATCGTCGTCGACTACCACGCCCCCTCGCCGGACCGCTACTCGCACATGGCGGTCTACCCCTACCCCGCGCACCTGGTCACGCACTGGCAGCTCGCCGACGGGACCAACGTGACGATCCGGCCGATCCGCCCCGAGGACGCGGAGATGGAGCAGGCGTTCGTGCGCGGCCTGTCGGACGAGTCGCGCTACTTCCGCTTCATGCAGACCGTGCAGGAGCTCTCCCCCACGATGCTCGTGCGCCTCACCCAGATCGACTACGACCGGGAGATGGCGCTCATCGCCGTGATGGAGCGTGACGGCCAGGAGTCCGAGCTGGGGGTCGCGCGCTACGCGATCAACCCCGACGGGCGGACGTGCGAGTTCGCGATCGTCATCGCGGACGCCTGGCGCCGCAAGGGCATCGGCTCGCGGCTCATGACCCAGCTGATGGAGGCCGCCAAGGCGCACGGCCTGAAGACGATGGAGGGCGAGATCCTCACCAACAACACGAACATGCTCTCGCTCGTCCGCCACCTGGGCTTCACGATCCGCACCAACCCCGAGGACGCAGGGTTGAAGGTCGTTCACCGGATGCTCTGATGGAGGACCTGCGGACCTCGGAGACCTGGCGCGTCTTCCGCATCCAGTCCGAACTGATCGACGGGATCGAGACGCTGCACAACCTCGGCGCGGCGGTCTCGATCTTCGGCAGCTCCCGCCTGCGGGAGGACTCGCCGTTCTACCAGGCGGCGCAGCGGGTCGCGCGCACCCTCGCCGACGCGGGCCTGTCGGTCATCACGGGCGGCGGCCCCGGAGTGATGGAGGCCGCCAACCGCGGGGCGTTCGGCGGCCTCGGGCAGTCGGTGGGGCTGAACATCGCGCTGCCCCACGAGCAGGTGCCCAACCGGCACCAGGACGTGAGCCTCTCGTTCCGCTACTTCTTCGTGCGCAAGTTCATGTTCGTGCGCTACGCGCTCGGCTACGTCATCTTCCCGGGCGGGTTCGGGACGATGGACGAGCTCTTCGAGGCGCTCACCCTGATCCAGACCGAACGGATCCGGCGCTTTCCCGTGGTGCTCTTCGGCACCCAGTACTGGCAGGGGCTCGCGGACTGGATGCGGGCGCAGGTGCTCGCAGCCGGCTGCATCTCGCCCCAGGACCTGGGCCTCTTCCGCACGACGGACTCCGAGGACGAGGCGGTGCAGATCATCCTGCGCCACGTGGAGCACCTGCGGGAGCCGGTGGCCGGCGAGCGCCGCGGACCGCTCTAGGACGGGCCTGCGCGCCGTTCGCCCTCGACCTCCCTCACAGCGCGGACGGACACCCGGCGCGGGGGCCGACGGGGTCAGAGCCTTCCCAGCTCGCGGTCCTGCACCCGCGCGAGCAGAAGCTGCGCTGCGATCGCCCCGATGAGGGCGAGGAACATGTCCCACTGGCTGTCCCAGGGGTCCCCCTGGGTGCCGAGGAAGTCCACCGCCCCCTCGCCCGCCATCACCGCGGTGCCCCACTCCACCAGCTCGTGGGTCGCGCTGATGGCCAGCGTCACGCAGGTGACGAGGAAGAAGAGCCACTTGCCGGGCACGAGCGGCGAGCGGCGCAGCAGGACCTCGCGGGCCGCGAGGGCCGGCACGAAGCCCTGCACCAGGTGGCCGAAGCGGTCGTAGTGGTTGCGGCCGAAGTCGAAGAGGTCCTGGGCCCAGAACCCCACCGGCACGCGCGCGTAGGTGTAGTAACCGCCCAGGATGAGCACGAGGGCGTGCAGGAAGACGAGCCGGTACAGGAGCGGGGTGAGCGGGAAGCCCCGCCACGTCACCACCAGGATGGGCAGCGCGATGAGCACCGGCGCCACCTCCATCCACCAGGTCGGGCGGTCGTACGGGGCGACTGCGGAGACGAGGAGCGCCAGCACGGTCAGCGCGAGGAGCGCGAGGGGCTCGCGGGACGAGGGGTGAGCGTTCGAGCGCGGGTCCAATCTCCGAGCCTCCGCGGTTGCGCTGGGGGGCGGCGCCGCGGCCTTCAGCCGAGGAAGATGGCCGCCAGGCCGAGGAAGATGAGGAAGCCCATGGCGTCGGTGATCGCGGTCAGGATCACGCTGCTGCCGAGGGCCGGGTCGCGGCCCGCCGCCCGCAGGCCAAGGGGGATGAAGACGCCAGCGAGCGAGGCGAGCAGCAGGTTCAGCATCATCGCGGCCAGCATGATCAGCCCGAGGTGGTGCTCACGGTAGATCGCGTAGGTCACGAGCGCCATCACCGACCCCCAGACGAGACCGTTCAGGAGACTCACGGTCACCTCCTTGCGCAGGAGGTAGCCGATGTTGCCTTCCTGGATCTGGTCGAGCGCGAGGCCCCGGATGGTGAGCGCCGCGGTCTGGTTGCCGGTGTTCCCGCCGATGCTGGCGACGATGGGCATCAGCGCGGCGAGCGCCACCACCTTCTCGATCGTCCCCTCGAACACCCCGATGACGCGGGAGGCGACGAAGGCGGTGAGCAGGTTCAGGGCGAGCCAGGCCCAGCGGTTGCGGGCGCTCTTGGCGATCGGGGCGAAGAGGTCCTCGTCCTCCTGCAGACCCGCCTGGGTGAGCATCTCCTTCTCGGCGGTGTCGCGCACGTGGTCCATGACCGCGTCGACGGCGAGCCGCCCCACCACCTGCCGGTGGGCGTTGACGACGGGGGCGGACAGCAGGTCGTAGCGCTCGAAGGCGAGCGCCGCCTCGCGGGCCTCGTCGTAGGTGTGGAAGAAGGTCGGCTCCCGGTCCATGACCTCGCCGACGGTCGCCTCCGGGTCGCTCGAGACGAGGGTCGTGAGCGGCAGGGCGCCCTTGAGGACCCCTTCGCGATCCACCACCACGAGCTGGTTGAAGTGCGTGGGCAGGTCGCCGCGCACGCGCAGGTAGCGCTGGACCACGTCGAGGCTCTTGTCCTCGCGCACGCTGACCATGTCCAGGTCCATCAGCGCGCCGACCGAGCCCTCCGGAAAGGCGAGGACCGTCTGCACCTCGGCCCGGTCCTCGCTCGGCAGCGAGCCGAGGAAGTCCGGGACCACGTCCTTCGGCAGATCCGGCACCAGGTCCGCGATCTCGTCGCTGTCGAGGTGCTGCGCGACCTGCAGGATCTCGCGCCGGTCCATGTCGGCGACGAGGGTCTCGCGCACCGCGTCGGAGACCTCGAGCAGGACCGTACCGTCCAGCTCGGCCGGGACCAGCGCCCAGACCTGCAGGCGCTCCTCCACCGGCAGGCTCTCCAGGACGTAGGCGATGTCCGCCGGGTGCAGGCGCGCGAGCCGGTTCTGCAGCTCGGTGCGGTGCTGGCGCGCGACGAGCGACTGCACCAGGTCGTGCTGGGGCATCGGCTGGCGGCTCACCAGGTTCTCCACGAGCCGCTGCTTGTCGAGCAGCTCCAGGATGTGCTGGAGGGTGGCCTGCAGGCTCTTCTGGTGGTCGGCCTCGAATTCCACGGTCGGTCCGGCGTGGTCCCCCGGGTGACGGCGGGACCCGCCGTTCGGGGAGCGGGCGGATTATCCGCGCAAACCCCCGGGGTGCGAAAGCCCGAGACGCGAGGGGCCGGAGGGCGCGGGCGCGAGGACCGCCTCGCCCGCTAGCCCTGCCCCTCCTCCGCCTGCTGCAGCGCCCACATGCGGGCGTAGAGGCCGTCGGCGGCGAGGAGCTCGTGGTGGCCACCCTGCTCGACGACCCGCCCCTGGTCGAGGACCAGGATCCGGTCCGCGTCGACGATGGTGGAGAGGCGATGGGCGATGACGAGCGTCGTGTGCGCCGCGGCGACCTCGTCGAGCGCCTTCTGGATGGCGCGCTCGGCACGGGTGTCGAGCGCCGAGGTGGCCTCGTCGAAGATCAGGATCGGCGAGTCCTTCAGGATCACCCGTGCGATCGCCACCCGCTGCTTCTCGCCCCCGGAGAGCTTCAGCCCCCGCTCGCCCACCACCGTCTCGTATCCCTGGGGCAGCGAGGCGATGAACTCGTGGATGTTGGCGAGCCGCGCCGCCTCCTCCACCGCCTCCCGGGGCGCCGTGGGGCGGGCGTAAGCGATGTTGTAGTAGATGGTGTCGTTGAACAGCACCGTGTCCTGGGGAACGATGCCGACGGCCGCCCGCAGGCTCGCCTGTCTGACGTCGCGGACGTCCTGGCCGTTCACCAGGATCCGCCCGCCGGTCACGTCGAAGAAACGGTAGAGGAGCCGTGCGAGCGTGGACTTCCCCGCCCCGCTCGGCCCGACCACCGCCACCTTGGTCCCGGGCCGGATCTCGAAGTCGACCCCGCGCAGGATGGGTCGGTCCGGCTGGTAGGCGAAGTCCACCCCCTCGAAGCGCACCCCGCCCGCGCCCACCACCAGGTCAGGGGCCCCGGGCCGGTCCCGGATCTCCGGTACCCGGCGCAAGAGCCGGACCAGCAGGTCCATGTCGGCGAGGGAATACTTGATCTGGCGGTAGACGATCCCGAGGTAGTTGAGGGGGATGAAGAGCTGGAGCAGGAAGGCGTTGACCAGCACCAGGTCGCCGAGGGTCATCGTGCCCGTCACCACGCCCTGCGCGGCGAGGACCATCAGCAGCGTCACGCCGACGGCGATGATGGCGGCCTGGCCGAAGTTGAGCGCCGACATCGAGGTCTGGCTCTGGACCGCCGCGCGCTCCCAGCCGGAGAGCGTGAGGTCGTAGCGGCGGACCTCGGCACCCTCGTTGCCGAAGTACTTGACCGTCTCGTAGTTGATCAGGCTGTCCACCGCCTCGGTGTTGGCCTCGGACTCGAGGCGGTTCATCTCGTGGCGGAAGTTCATCCGCCAGTCGGTGATGGCGAAGGTGAACCAGGCGTAGATGAGCACGGTGACCAGCGTGACCAGCGTGAAGACGAGGTCGTAGCGGGTCAGCAGGACCGCCGCCACGAGCCCGAGCTCCACCAGCGTCGGCAGCACGTTGAAGACCATGTAGTTGAGGAGCGTGCTGACGCTGCGGGTGCCCCGCTCCAGGTCCCGGAAGATGGCGCCGGTCTTGCGCTCCAGGTGAAAGCGCAGGGAGAGGTCCAGCAGGTGCGCGAGGACCCGGTTCGAGAGCCGGCGCATGGCGCGGTAGCGGACCTTGGCGAAGACCGCGTCGCGCAGCTCGTTGAAGAAGGCCGACGACATCTTGAGCGCGCCGTAGGCCGCGAGCAGGGCCACCGGCAGCACGAGTCCCGGGTGCCGGCCGGGGTCGAGGGCGTCGACGATGGCCTTCAGGACCAGCGGCACGCCGACGTTGGCGACCTTCGCGAGCAGCAGCGAGGCGAGCGCGAGCAGCACCCGGCCCCGGTACTCCCAGACATAGGGCAGCATCGCCCGCACGTTCCGGGTGTCGTCCCGGTCCTTGTGGGGTTCTTCGGTGTAGCCGGAGGAGCTGTAGCCGGTGGAGACCATGGTCCGCTCGCGTGCCAGCCCCGCATTATAGGGCCTCGAGGCCCTCGCCCCGCGGCCCTCGCCCGCATCCGTGTCGGCCGCAGCGGAATGGTATTCTTGGGCCCCGGGCGAGGAGCCGTGACGGAGGTTGGGCGATGCTGGATCTGCGCGACGTGGAACGCTTGCCGGTGAGCGCGTTCTCGGTGGTCATGGGCCTCGCGGGACTCGCCCTCGCCCTCGGGGCCCAGGCACAGGGCCTCGGGTTCGGCGCCGGCTGGGCGCTCCTCGTCACCGTCCCGACGAGCCTCCTCTTCCTCGTGCTGGCGACCCTCTACGGGGTCAAGGCCGCGCGCTACCCGGCGGCGGTCCGGGCCGAATGGGCCCACCCCGTCAAGCTGGCCTTCTTCCCCACCGTCGCCATCAGCCTGACGCTGCTCGCCGCGGCCTGGCTGCCCCACGCGCCGACGCTCGCGCGGGCACTGAGCGTCGCGGGCTCCGCCCTGCAGCTGGTGCTCACGCTCGCGGTGCTCTCGGCCTGGCTGTTCCGGGGCCGCTTCGAGCTCGGGCACGCCAACCCGGCCTGGTTCCTGCCCGTGGTCGGGAACATCCTGGTCGCGGTGCCGGGCGCCACGCTGCTGCCGGGCGAGGTGAGCTGGTTCTTCTTCGGGGTCGGGCTCCTCTTCTGGGTCCTGCTCTTCGCGGTGCTGCTCCACCGGGTGGTGTTCCTCCCGGCGCTGCCCGAGAAGCTGATGCCGACCTTCTTCATCTTCATCGCTCCGCCGGCGCTTGCCTTCCTGGCCTACGTCGGCCTCACCGGTGCCGTGGACCCCTTCGCCCGGGTGACCTACTACACGGCTCTCTTCCTGACCCTCCTCCTCCTCCTGCAGTCGCCGCGTTTCGCGCGCCTGCCCTTCGCCCTGTCCTGGTGGGCCTACTCCTTCCCCGTGGCGGCCGTGACGGTCGCCACCCGCGTGATGCACGCGCGCACCGGGCTCGCGTTCTTCGAAGTCCTCGCGTGGGGGCTGCTGGGGCTGCTCCTGTTCATCGTAGGTGTGCTGGTGACCCGCACGAGCGCGGTCGTCCGCCGCCACGGGCTCGCGCTCGACGAGGCCTGAGAGCGCATGCCTGCCGCCGAGCCGACGCCCGAGCTCCGCCCCTGGGATTCCCTGGCGAAGGACGAGCAGACGCGCCTGCGAATCGACTACGGCCACTACCTCGACTCCCTGCCGCCAACCTGTTCCCTCGAGGAGAAGAACGCCCGCTTCGCGGCATGGCTCGCCGAGCGCGGCGTGCTCTACGTGGGGCGGGGCTGACGGGGTGGCCACGCAGACCTCCTATCCCGAGCGCGAGCCGCTGCGGGCGCGGGTGCAGCGGGTGGGGCAGATCATCGGACGGGTGGTCCGGGAGCAGGCGGGGCCCCGGGTCTACGAAACGGTCGAGGCGCTGCGCCGGGGGTTCCTCGAGGCCCGTCAGGGCGGAGACGGCGAGCGGCGGCACGCGCTGGGGGAGCTCATCGCAGGGCTGGACCCCGAGACCCTGACGCAGGTCATCCGCGCCTTCTACCTCTTCTTCGGCGTCATCAACGTGCTCGAGGAGGGAGAGCGTTACGAGAGCCACCGGGAGGGCGCCTGGCCCGGCTCCTTCGAGGAGACGGTGGCGGAGCTGGCGGCCCGGGGGGTCGGCCGGGAGTCGATGCAGTCCCTGCTCGACCGGCTGAGCTACATGCCCGTCTTCACCGCACACCCGACCGAGTCCCGGCGCCGCACGGTGCAGGAGGCGCTGCGCCGGGTCGCGGACACCCTCGGCGAGCGCTATGCACCCGGCCGCACCGAGGCCGAGCAGCGCCGCGCCGAGGCAGTCCTGGAGCACCAGATCCTGCTCCTCTGGCTCACCGACGAGGTCCGGGGCAGCACCCTCAGGGTTCAGGACGAGATCGACAGCGGCCTCGCCCACTTCCCCAACAGCCTGTTCGAGGCGGTGCCCCAGTTCTTCCGGGCGGCCGAGGAGGCCCTCGCCCGCCACTACCCGGACTCGGGGCTCGCGGTGCCCTCCTTCCTGCACTTCGGGTCGTGGATCGGCGGCGACCGCGACGGCAACCCCCACGTGACCCCGGAGACCACCGCGCTCGCCGTGCGCATGCAGGAGCGCGTGGCGTTGACGCTCCACATCGAGCAGGTCGACCGGCTCGAGCGGGAGCTGGCCCACGCCCGGCGCTTCTGCCGCGGGCTCGACCCCCTGCTGGCGAGCATCGCGCGCGACCGCGTGGACTTCCCCGAGCTCGCCGAGGAGCTCGCGCACCATCGGGCCGCCGAGCCCTTCCGCCACAAGCTCCTGTACGTGCGCACCCGGCTCGAGCGCCGGCTCGCGGGCGTACGCGCGGCCCTGCGGGGCGACCCGCGCCCGACCCTGCCCGGGGCCTACCGGCGCACCGAGGACTTCGTCGCGGATCTGCGCCTCGTCCGCCAGGCCCTGCACGCCACGGGCGACCACGTCTCCGCCGACGGGCCCATCGCCGACCTCGTGCGCCAGGCCGAGACCTTCGGCTTCCACCTGGCCACGCTCGACATCCGCGAGGAGGCCGCCGCGCACACCCGCGCGGTCGACGAGATCCTCGCCGCGGCGGGCGAGCCGGGCTACGCCGGGCTGGACGAGGCGGCGCGGGTCGCACGCCTGGTCCGGGCCCTGGAGGAGGGTCTGCCCGAGGCCTCGGAAGAGCGCCTCGGGGAGGCGACCCGGCGCACCGCGCGGGTCTTCGAGGTGATGGGGCGGGTGCGGGCCGAGGCCGGCCCGGAGGCCCTGGGGCACTACGTCGTCTCCATGGCCCGCCGGGCGGGCGAGGTCCTCGAGGTCCTGGCCCTCGCCCGCCGCGCGGGGCTGGTGGGCCGGGAGAACGGGCGCTGGTTCTGCCACGTTCCCGTGAGCCCCCTCTTCGAGACCATCGCCGACCTCGAGGGCTGCGACCGGGTCATGGCGACGCTGCTGCGCACGCCGGTCTACCGCGCCCTGGTCGCGGCCGCCGGCGGCCGCCAGGAGGTCATGCTCGGCTACTCGGACTCGACCAAGGACGGCGGGATGCTGGCCGCGTCCTGGCGGCTCTACCACGCCCAGCAGCGCCTCACCGCGCTCTCCGCCGCCCAGGGCGTGCCGATCCGCTTCTTCCACGGCCGCGGCGGGACCGTTGGACGCGGCGGCGGCCCGTCCCACAAGGCCATCCTGGGCCAACCGCCGGGGACCGTGGGCGGAGAGCTCCGCGTCACCGAGCAGGGCGAGATGCTCGCCTCGAAGTACGGCGCGCCCCAGAGCGCGCTCTACGAGCTGACCATCAGCGCCTCCGCCCTCCTGCGCCGCAGCGACGACCTGCTGCACCCCCCGGCGCGCGAGCGCCGCGAGTGGCAGGGGGCCATGGACGCCGTAGCCCGGGCCGCCGAGCGCGCCTACCGCCGTCTGGTCGACGAGACTCCGGGCTTCTTCGAATTCTTCTACCAGGCCACGCCCGTGGAGGAGCTCGCCCATCTGCAGATCGGTTCGCGCCCCTCCCACCGACGCGAGGGCGAGCGGGGCAAGGCCTCCATCCGGGCGATCCCCTGGGTCTTCGGCTGGGCCCAGGCGCGCTTCCACCTGCCGGGCTGGTACGGGGTCGGCACTGGCCTCGCCGGCTGGCACGAGGGGGGAACGAAACGCCTGGCGCAGCTGCAGCGGATGTACGGCGAGTGGGCGTACTTCCGGAACGTGATCGACAATGTGCAGATGATCCTCTCGAAGACGGACATGGACATCGCGGGCGGGTACGCTGCCCTCTGCGACCCGGCGCTCGACCTCTCCCGCATCCTCCCGGCCATCCGAGAGGAGTACGATCGGACCCTGTACGAGGTGCGGGCCGTGACCCGCACCCACTATTTGCTGGAGAACGACCCGCCGCTCGCCCAGGCCATCGCCCTGCGCAACCCCTACCTGGAGCCGTTGAACCACATCCAGGTCGGGCTGCTGCGCCGGCGCCGGGCCCGGGCCGGGGACGAGCCGGACCCGTGGCTCGACCCGCTGCTGCGCAGCGTCAACGCGCTCGCATCGGGGCTGCGGAACACGGGCTGACGGCCTGACCGCCGGAGGGCCGGGAGCGAGCTCGACGCGAGGGGATTGGCCACCCGCATCGCGGTAGGGAGGATGGCGCGACACACCACCCACCGGTGTCGCCGTCGGCCGGCGCGTCACGCGCAAGGGTGGGAAACGCAGTGCATACCCCCAGGACGCCGGGCGACCCGACTCGCCGCGTTGCGCGTCACACTGGGAAGACCGTCAAAAGTTCGCGAGCGAAGGAGGATGCCATGTCCCGTCAGCCGAACCCCACTGCCGCCCGTCGCCGTTTCGCCGGGCTCGCCCCCACCCTGGGAGCCGCCGCGCTCCTGGCAGCGTTTCCGGTCCTGGCCCAGGACGTGCCCAGCGCGCCCCCGGTGCCTGTGGCCCCCGCGGCACCCGCAGCCCCAGCGGCACCCGCGGCCGAGGCGGTGGCCGAGCGCCTGCAGAAGGAGCTCGAGGCCCTCAAACGGCAGATCGGGACCCTGAAGGACGAGGCAGCGGCGATCGCGGCGAAGCTCACCGGGGAGAAGGACACGCTCGCGAAGGATCTGACCGCGATCAAGAAGGCCCTGGGCCAGGCCGAGGCCGACCGGGACGCCAAGGCGGCAGCCGCCGCCCAGCTCGAGCAGCAGGCCCGGGACGCGCAGGCCCAGGTGGCCGCCGAGCGGGCCGCTGCCGAGAAGGCCGCCGAGGCCCAGAAGGCCGCGCAGGCACAGGCCGCCGAGGCCCAGAAGGCCGCTGAAGCGAAGGCCGCCGAGGCCCGGAAGGCTGCGGAGGCGAAGCTCGCCGAGGCGCAGAAGGCGTGGGCGGACAAGTTGGCCGCCGCGGAGAAGGACTCGGCCGCAAAGTACGCCGCCGCCGAGCAGCACGCGAAGGACCTGAGCGCGCGGGCGGAAGCCGCGGCGAAGGAGATGACCGAGAAGCTCGAGGCGATGAGGAAGGAGGCGGCCGAGAAGCTCAGCACCGCCGACACCGAGGCGAAGGCCCAGCGTGAGCGTGCCGCGACCCTGGGCACGGAGCGCGACGCGGCCCTGGCCGCCCGCGAGGCGGCCGACAAGGCGCTGGCGAGCGCCAAGGCAGCAGCAGCGGCGGCGGAGAGCTCGCTGACCCAGTCGCGGAGCCGCCTCTCGACCCTCGAGGCCTCGCTCGGCGAGTTGCGCGCCCGCGTGCCCGTGGAGGGCGGCGGGACGCTCGCCCTCGACAAGGCCCAGGGCGCCAGCGCGGAAGCCGCGAAGGCTTACGTCGCCGCGGCCCGTGATGCCAGCGAAAAGCCCTCCGCCGCGACACGCAACACCGCCAAGGACGCCAGCCAGCGCCTGCGCGCTGCGCAGTACGACGTCGCGCGCATCACCGGCGCCCGGGGCATCTACACCCTGCGCAAGGAGGACACGCTGGCCATCGTGGCCGCGCGCTTCTACGGCGACGGCAACCGCTGGCCCACGATCTTCGAGGCCAACAAGGGCGTGCTCGGCAACCCCGACCAGGTCCTCCCGGGACTCACGGTCGTCGTCCCCTGAGACCGCGCGAGCTGAGACCGCGCGAGCGCCCCTGGTGATCCCGGCGGAGGCCCCCTCGCGGGGGCTTCCGCCCTACCGGGGACGCGTCCGCGCGGTCGGCGCCGCCCGCCAGGGGTCCTCGGGCCAGGGATGCCTGGGGTACCTTCCGCGCAACTCCCGGCGCACCTCGGGGTAGGTCCGCTCCCAGAAGCCCTGCAGGTCCCGCGTGACCTGCAGGGGCCGCCCGGCCGGTGAGAGCAGGTGCAGGGTGACCGGCACCTCGCCCCCGCAGACCCGCGGCGTCTCCCCCAGCCCGAACATCTCCTGAAGCTTCACCGCCAGCACCGGCGGCTCGCCGGGCCCGTAGGCCAGCCGGCGCCGGGCACCGCTCGGCACGGTGACGTGGGTCGGGGCGGCCTCGTCCAGGCGCCGCTGCCAGTTGCCGCCCAGGGCGGCGTGCAGGGTCCCCCGCAGCGCGCCCGCCAGGTCGACCCGCCCCAGGTGCTCCAGCCGGGTCACGCCCCGCAGGTGCGGGCCGAGCCACTCGTCCAGCGTCGCGAGGAGGCGTCCGTCGGAGAGATCCGGCCAGGACTCTGCCGGCCTCCAGCCCCTCAGGGAGAGCACCCTGGCCTGCAGTTCCCAAGCGGCGTCGGTCCAGGGCAGCACCGCGAGCCCACGCCGGCGCACCCCCTCGAGCAGGGCGTGGGCCACCCGGTCCGGGTCCGGCTGGGGAAGCGGGCGGGCCGAGAGCAGGAGCGCGCCCAGGCGCTCCTCCGCCCGGGCGATGACCGCTCCCTCCCGGTCGTCCCACTCCACCACCTCGCGGACCTCCCTGCGCCCCGCCGTCACCTCAACGAGCGTCTCCGGCGCGAGGGCCGCGGCGAGGAAGATGCGTCCGTCCCCCGTCCCCGCCTCCAGGGAGGCGGCCACCAGGTACTCCTCCCGGCCGAGGGGATCGGCCTCCGGAAGCCTGGCGCCCCGCCCGCTCGCGAGCCGGTACCGCGCCCCGTCACCGCCCTGGCGTCTCGCGATCCGGTCCGGGTAGGCGAGTGCGAGGAGACGCCCTGCGGCCGAACGTGGATCCTCCCCGACTGCCCGGGGGCCTCGCCCTGGCCCGCTTGCGCCCGTCGGCCCCCGGTCCCGGCCCCGGGCGCCTCGGGGCACGACGGACCGGGCCCTGTCCCCGTCCGGGGCGATCTGGCGGGCGGCCCGGTCGACCCGGGCGCAGGCGGCGGGGTCCGCCCCCAGGGCGCGGGCGCCGGCCTCGCCGTCCACCCGCCAGCGGTGGAGGGCCTCCAGCCGGTCCGCGAGGTCGCTCGTGCGCCCGGGGCCGGAGGCCCGCAGGACGTCGCGCTCGGAGAGGAGCGCGGCGATGTCACCGGCGAGCGGCCCGAGCCCTTCCCGCCCCGCCTCGACCAGCATCCGGGCGAGGCGCGGCTGCACGGGCAGCCCGGCCATCCGGAGGCCTGCGGCCGTGATGCGCCCGGCCGAGTCCAGGGCGCCCAGGCCCGCCAGGAGGTCCCGGGCCTGGGCGAAGGCCCCGGCCGGGGGCGGGTCGAGCCAGCGCAGGGCCCCGGGGTCTGCGACGCCCCACTGGGCGAGCTCCAGGGCCAGGGGCGCCAGGTCCGCCTCCAGGATCTCCGGGGGATTGAACGCGAGAAGCCCCCGATGCACGGACTCGGTCCACAGGCGGTAGGCGCTCCCTGGGCCGAGCCGCCCCGCGCGGCCGGCCCGCTGGTCCGCCGAGGCCCGGGAGACCCGCACGGTCTCGAGCCGGGTCAGACCGGTCGCCGGGTCGAAGCGGGGCCGCCGGGCGAGGCCCGAGTCCACCACGGCCCGGACCCCTTCGATGGTGAGGCTGGTCTCGGCGATGGGGGTCGCCAACACCACCCGACGGCGGTGGGCGATGGGACGCAGCACCCGGTCCTGGGCCTCGGCCGGCAGGTCCCCGTAGAGGGGAAGGACGGCGACCTCGCCGAGGTCCGCCAGGCGCTCCGCGGTGGCCCGGATCTCGCCGCCCCCCGGCAGGAACGCCAGGACGTCCCCCGGGTGCGCCGCCAGGGCCCGGCGGACCGCATCGGCCACGAGGTCCGGTACCCCGCGGGACGAGGGGTCGCGGGGCAGGTAGGAGACCTCCACCGGGAACACCCTTCCCCCGCCCGCGAGGACGGGGGCGCCGCCGAGGACCCCCGCCACGGCCCCCGCGTCGAGGGTCGCCGAAGCCACCAGCAGCCGCAGGTCCTCACGCAGCCCGGCCCGGACGTCGAGGGCGAGCGTCAGGGCGAGGTCCAGGAGGAGGCTCCGCTCGTGGGCCTCGTCCAGCATCACCAGGCCCACGCCCTCGAGGGCGGGGTCGCCCTGCAGGCGCCGGAGCAGGACGCCCTCGGTGAGCACCTCCACGCGGGTGCGCGCCGAGACCCTCTGGTCGAAACGCACCCGATAGCCGATCGTCTCGCCGACCGGCTCGCCCAGGATCTCCGCCATGCGGCCGGCCGCCGCCCGCGCGGCCAGGCGCCGGGGCTCGGAGACGAGGATCGTCCGGCCCGCGAGCCAGGGCTCGCCGAGCAGGGCGAGGGGCACGAGCGTGGTCTTGCCCGACCCCGGTGGCGCTGTCAGCACCGCGCCGCGCCCGAGCGCCAGCGCCCGGCGCAGCTCGGGCAGGAGCTCGCGCACAGGCAGGTCGGGGAGGGTCGGGGTGCTCGCGGTGGGGTCCAGGGGCATGAGGGCTCGGGGCTCGGGGCTCGGGGGTCAGGGTCAGCGGCCAGCTACTCGGTGACGGGTGAATGGGGCCCAGGGCCCGCCGAGACTCTGCACGAGTCGCCCCCCGGGCGAAAGCCCGGGGCCGGCTGGTGGCCCGCGACGGCGCTCTCTAGACTGGGGCACACCCCGCCCCCGGCGAGCCCCCGCGCATGCAAGACCCACCCACCCCCGCCGATCGCAAGACCCGCGAGCACCCCGGGCCGGACCCGCTCTGCGCACTCGCCCGGTTCGTGGTGGACGGGGAGCCAGCCCACTCGGAGCCCCTGCGGGTCGGCCTCATCCACGAGAGCCACGTGGTGACCTGCCGAACCCCACGCGGCCCCCGCCGCTACCTCCTGCAGCGCCTGAACACGGCGGTCTTCCCCGCGCCCGGGCCGGTGATGGAGAACGTCCTGCGGGTGACCCGCCACCTCCAGGAGCGTCAGGCGCAGGCCGAGGTCAGCGACCTCGAACGGCGCGTGCTCACCGTCGTGCCGAGCCACGAAGGCCCCCCCTGGCACGTGGACGACGCCGGCGGGTGGTGGCGGGCCTACGTCTTCATCGAGGGCGCCACGTCCTTCGACCGCCCGCCCTCCCCTGCGGCCGCCGAGCGCGCCGCCCGCGCCTTCGGGCGCTTCGTGGCCGACCTCACCGACCTGCCCGGCCCCCGCCTGCACGAGACCCTGCCGGGCTTTCACGACACCCCCGCCCGCTACCGGGCGCTGCGGGCGGCGGCCGAGGCCGATCCCCTGGGGCGCGCCGGGGCGGCCCGCGCCGAGCTCGCGGCCCTCGAGGCCCGGCGCGAGCAGCTCGGCGCGCTCCACGAGGCGACCGCCCAGGGCCTGGTGCCGGAGCGGGTCGTGCACAACGACACCAAGCTGAACAACGTCCTCTTCGACACCGGGACCGGGGAGGCGCTCTGTGTCGTCGACCTCGACACCGTGATGCCGGGCCTCGCCCTGCACGACTACGGTGACCTGGTCCGCTCAGCCGCGAGCGAGGCCCCGGAGGACGCCCGCGACCTCGGCACCGTGCGTGTGAACCCGGCGCTGCACCGGGCGGTGACCCGGGGCTGGCTCGCGCCGCTCGCCCCGCTCCTGACGTCGGCCGAAGCCCAGCTCTTGCCCCTCGCGCCCCGCGTAGTGACCCTGGAGCTCGCCGCGCGGTTCCTCACCGACCACCTGCTGGGCGACCGCTACTTCCGCACCGGATACCCCGGCCACAACCTGGACCGCTGCCGGACCCAGCTCGCCCTCGCCGCCGACCTGGAGCGCCAGGAAGGCACCCTCGCCGCGAGCGTGCGCGAAGCCCTGGGGGGCTGAGCCTCCCCGTTCCCGAACGGCGCGGCTCCCCGCAATACCCCTTGCGGAGGTCCTCGCCACGGGGACCACCCACCACCGAGCTTGACCAGGATCAAATCCAGAGGATTTGCGCCGGTCTAGACTCTGGACCACAATATGTAGTGTCCGCAAGCACGAGAGCCCCATCATCCTGTAGTCGCGAGGAAAATCCGCGGCTTACAGCGAGGCCCAGGGGCCGCCCCCGGGAGGATGTCCATGAGTGCCGTCACCGCCCCGCGTCCCCCGACGCAGCCGTCCCGTATCGTCAAGCGCGACGGGACCCAGGTCCCCTTCGACGCCGAGCGCATCTACTCGGCGATCCTGCGCGCGGGCCAAGCGACCGGCGACTTCGCGGAGGACGAGGCGCGGTTGCTGACGGCGCAGGTGGTGAAGTTCGTCAGCCACCGCTTCAGCGCCGAGGAGCCGCCCACCATCGAGCGTGTTCAGGACGTGGTGGAGCAGGTGCTCATCAGCGCCAATCACCTGCAGACCGCGCGCGCGTACATCGTCTACCGCGAGCAGCACAAGCGCCTGCGCGACGACCGCCGCACCCTGGTGGACGTGGAGAGCTCCATCCGCGAGTACCTGGACCGCTCGGACTGGCGCGTGTCGGCCAACGCCAACCAGGGCTACTCCCTCGGCGGGCTCATCCTGAACACCGCCGGCAAGGTCGTCGCCAACTACTGGCTCTCCCACGTCTACCCCCCCGAGATCGGCAACGCCCACCGGGAGGGCGACGTGCACATCCACGACCTCGACATGCTCGCGGGGTACTGCGCCGGCTGGTCGCTGCGCACGCTCCTCACCGAGGGCCTGAACGGGGTTCCCGGCAAGGTGGAGGCAGGTCCCCCGAAGCACATGTCGAGCGCGGTCGGCCAGATCGTCAACTTTCTCGGCACGCTGCAGAACGAGTGGGCGGGCGCGCAGGCCTTCAGCTCGTTCGACACCTACATGGCGGCGTTCGTGCGCAACGACGGGCTCGGCTACCCCGAGGTGAAGCAGTACGTCCAGGAGCTCATCTACAACCTGAACGTGCCCTCGCGCTGGGGGACACAGTGCGTCGACGCCGAGACCGAGTGCCTGACCGACAGGGGCTGGCGGCGCTACGACGAAATCACGGCCGGCGACCGCATCCTGACGTTTGACTGCGAGCGGAACGCGTTCGAGTACCTGGCGCCGCTCGCGGTCACCGCGTACGACTTCGACGGCGAGATGTACGTCCTGGAAAATCGGACCCAGGAGCAGTGGATCACACCGGGACACCGGGTCGTACGCAAGCTCTTCCATACGGAGAGCCGCTGGGTGCTCGAGCCGATCGAGGACGTGCTCAAGCTGAAATCGCCCTTCATCGTTCCGAATGCCGGCGAGACCCCGGCGACGGTGGAGATGGACGACCGGATGGTCGAGCTGCTGGCCTGGACCGTCGCGGAGGGGAACTTCGATACCAGCGAGAGCCGCACTCGCGTCTCCCTCTTCCAGTCCACCGTGAACGAGGACAACGTCAGCGCGATCCGCCAGACCCTGGAGGATCTCGCTTACTCCTATCACGAGCGCCAGGCCGTGGGCGGGTTTTCGCGTCACCCGACCTATCGATTCCGGCTGAACCGCGACGGAAGCGAGGCGATTGCGGCGCACACGGACCGCAAGGTCGTGCCCCCCGTGATCCGCACATTGTCGGCCCGGCAGATCCGTCTCTTCCTCGAAACCTACACCAAGGGCGACGGCAGCACCGAGCCGAGCGGGCGCATCCGCCTCTACACCCGGGACCGCGAGAACCTGGATGCCCTGCAAGAGCTCTGCGTGCTCGCCGGCTGGGGCAGCACAGTCCACCGGCGTCAGGACTCCGGCGTCTACGTGCTGAACATCGTTCGCAATCGCGAGACCTACATCCAGAGCGTCACCCGTCGCCCCTACCGGGGCAAGGTGTGGTGCCCGACGACCCGAAACGGAACCTTCGTGGCCCGCCGTCACGGCAAGACCTTCGTGACCGGGAACACCCCGTTCACGAACTTGACCTTCGACTGGGTCTGCCCCGAGGACCTGCGCCCGCAGGTGCCGGTCATCGGCGGGAAGGAGATGCCGTTCACCTACGGTGAGCTGCAGCCCGAGATGGACCTGATCAATCGGGCCTACATCGAGGTGATGACCGCGGGCGACGCGAAGGGCCGCGTGTTCACCTTCCCGATCCCGACCTACAACGTCACGCCGGACTTCCCCTGGGAGAGCGAGAACGCGGACCGGCTCTTCGCCATGACGGCGAAGTACGGCCTGCCCTACTTCCAGAACTTCCTGAACTCGGAACTGAAGCCGAACATGATCCGATCCATGTGCTGCCGCCTGCAGCTCGATCTCCGCGAGCTGCTCAAGCGCGGCAACGGGCTCTTCGGGTCGGCCGAGCAGACCGGGTCGGTGGGCGTCGTCACCATCAACTGCGCGCGCCTCGGGTATCTCTTCCCCGGCGACGAGGCGGGGCTCTTCGCGCGCATGGATCAGCTCCTCGAGCTCGCCCGCAACAGCCTCGAGATCAAGCGCAAGGTGATCCAGCGCCACATGGACGCGGGGCTCTTCCCCTACACCAAGCGCTACCTCGGCACGCTGCGCAACCACTTCTCGACCATCGGCGTGAACGGCATCAACGAGATGATCCGCAACTTCACCGCGGGTGCCGAGGACATCACGACCCCCTGGGGCGAGGAGCTCGCGTCGCGCTTCCTCGACCACATCCGCGCGCGGATGGTGGAATTCCAGGAGTCGACGGGCCACCTCTACAACCTCGAGGCGACGCCCGCCGAAGGCACGACCTACCGGTTCGCAAAGGAGGACCGCAAGCGCTTCCCGGGGATCCTGCAGGCCGGCAGCCCCGAGGCCCCGTACTACACCAACTCCTCGCAGCTTCCGGTGGGCTTCACCGACGACCCGTTCGAGGCCCTGGAGCGCCAGGAGAAACTGCAGAAGAAGTACACCGGCGGCACGGTGCTGCACCTCTACATGAGCGAGCGCATCTCGAGCGCCGATGCCTGTCGGCAGCTCGTCAAACGGGCGCTGGAGCGCTTCCGTGTCCCGTACATCACGGTGACGCCCACGTTCTCCATCTGCCCCAAGCACGGGTACCTGTCCGGTGCCCACGAGTTCTGTCCCTTCTGCGACGAGGAGGCCCTCGCCCGCAAGCAGGCCGGGGCGTTGCATTGACGAAGGGAAACCGCAGAGGCGCGAAGGCGCAGGGAAGATTTGCCGTGTCGAATCTTCCGATTGCCTCGTGCCTCGGTAGTGAGTGACTGAGAACAGGACTTCAGGAGGAGAAACCGATGCGTGAAGATGGAATCGATCTGAACGAGAACGAGCGCACGCGCTGCGAGGTGTGGACGCGGGTGATGGGCTACCACCGCCCGGTGACCGCGTTCAACCCCGGCAAGCAGTCCGAGCACCGGGAACGCACCCCGTTCCTCGAGAGCCGCTGCGCGCCGCGCTGCTGATTGCGGCCAGGGCCTTCTTCCCCTGCGGCAGGGGGCTTCTTTCCCCTGCCGCAGGGGGTTGCCTCCCCTCAGGCGCTGCGCAGCCGGGCCAGGCGGACGACGGCGACAGCGGCGAGGGGCGCGAGCAGCCCGATCAGCATGGCGGTGAGCATCAACTCGCCAAGGGCGCTGTAGTCCGCGGGCACCTGCACTGCCCCGGTTGCGGCGTCCTTCACCTCCCGCGTCACCACGAACCACTCGTTCAGATACTTCGTGCCCAGCTGACTCGCCGACAGGGCGAGGTTCGTGAACGAGGCCATCACCGCGAAGAACGTCGCCTTCAGGCCTGCCGGCGCGGAATTCGCGATCCACGCGAGCATGGGCACCATCGCCACCTGACCGAGCGGTGACTCAAGGGCGGTGTCCACCAGCGCGATGAAGCGCGCGTCCACCACCCCACCGGTGAGCGCCGCCGCCCACTCGTGCAGCCCATGGTACATGCCGATGATCGGCAGGTAGAGGGCGCTCGCCACGAGGGTCAGCACCACCACCACGACGGCGATCGAGCGCTCGGCCATGAACCGCCGGAACAGGAACAGCCCGACGAGCGCCAGGGCGCTGCTGATGAGCGAGAGCACCGCGAGGAACTGCTGGTCGAAGCCGAGCCGGTCGATCATCCACCAGGTCTGCCCCGCCCCGGGGGTCGGCATCGCGCGGTAGACGAAGATCACGATCGCCGTTCCCAGGAGCACGCGCCGCGCGGGCGCGTCGAGCACGAGGACCAGCCGGTACATCAGGAACAGCACGATCGCCATGGACCCGGCAAAGACGATCTCCTGGTCGTAGGGCACGTCGCTCAGGCCGATCACGACCGTGAAGAAAACGAACACGATGCTGCCGCCCAGGATCCAGAGGTTCGGCTCGGTGCGCGTGACCTCGCCCTCGAGGAGCCGGTGCGCCGCCCGCGCCTCGATCCCGCCACCCGTCAGGCGGCGGACCGCCCGGCGCTTGAGGTAGGCCGCGAGCACCACGCCGAGCACGGAGACGACCGGGATGAGGAGCGCCCACTCGTAGATCCGCACGTACGCGGAGAGCTTCGCCCCATCCGACATGTTCGCCACGCCCTCGAACACGTACACGTTCAGGAGTGAGACGAACACGCCGCCGCCGATGATGGCGATGCGCCCGAGGGTCTGCATCGTCGTGTGCATGAGCTTGCGGGCGGCGGAGTCGATGGGCTCGCCCGCCGCGTCCACGCGGGGCACCGCCTCCACCGTCATGGCGTCGGCGACCACGTCCTGCAGCACGTACCCGATCGGGGCGAGCAGCACGCTCGCCACGTACCAGGCATCCACCGGCATCACCGCCTCCATGACGGCACGTTCGGTGAGCAGCGCGAGCATGATGGAGAGGCTCGCGGTGATGAGTCCGGCGCCCCCGAACACCAGCACGCCCTTGAAGCGCCAGAGGAGGTCCACGAGGTGCCCGAGGGGCATCTTGAGCGCCCAGGGGATCCCCGCCCAGAAGCCGAGCGCGGCGAGGAACGCCGCCGAGAGTCCGAGGTACTCCTTGACGAAGAAGGTGCCGACGATGCCGGTCAGCCCCGACACCCCCGCTGCCACGTAGACCATGAGCGGCGGCAGGTACGACCAGCGCATCTGCCTCCCGAGGTCCACCACGTTGCGGTCGAGCCAGGCCCGGAGGCCGCTCGGCGTGCTTTGTCCCTGCAAGACGTCGCCCTCCTCTCCTGGTGCCGGCGGGAAGCGGCGCGGGCGCTGCGTGCGCGCCGGGAGCACCCCGGGGGGCGCCGCCTCCCCGGCGAGGCGCGAGTATACTTGCCCCCATGCTGGAAATCGGCGGCCTCACGCCGCTCACCACCATCGACTTCCCCGGTCGCCTCGCCGCCGTGGTCTTCTGCCAGGGCTGCCCCTGGCGCTGCGGCTACTGCCAGAACGCGCACCTGATCCCGCCCTCGGCCGAGAAGGCGGTCCCGTGGGTGGACGTCCTCGCGTTCCTCGAGCGCCGCCGCGGCCTCCTCGAGGGGGTGGTGTTCAGCGGCGGCGAGCCGACCCTGCAGTCGGGACTGCCGGAGGCCCTGCGTCAGGTCCGGGGCCTCGGCTTCGCCACCGGACTGCACACGGCGGGCCCCTATCCCGAGCGGCTCGCGGCGGTGCTGCCCCTCCTCGACTGGGTCGGGCTCGACGTGAAGGCGAAGGCCGCGGCCTACCCCGCGCTCACTGCGGGAGGTCCTGCGAGCGGCGAGCGGGCCTGGCAGAGCCTGCGCCGGGTGCTCGCGAGCGGGGTCGCCTGCGAGGTGCGCACCACCATCCACCCGGACCTCCTCCCCGAGGCCGACCTCCTCTCCCTCGCCAGCGTGCTCGCCGAGGCCGGGGTGACGGACTACGCGCTGCAGGAATGCGTGACCGGGCGCTGCCTCGACCCGGCGCTCGCCCGCCCCTCGCGGCCTGCGAGGGTCTCGGCGGCGCTCTCCGCAGCCCTCGCAGGCCTGTTCCCGCGGTTCACGGTCCGGCGGGAGTCCTGAAGCCCCTGAGGCCGGCCCTGGCCAGAAGGGCCGGAAGCCCCCCGGCGACCGCTGCCGATTGACTTAACCTATGTTATCATGTACCAGGTAGACGCTCGTGTATTCTGGGTTACTTTCAATTGGATGCCCTCGACGGGCAGGCGGACTTGGGATGGACAGCAACGCGCCGATTCAATCGGCCTTTCCGCGTTTGAAGATCCGGGACTTCAGCCTCCTGCCGGTGGTGCAGGGGGGCATGGGGGTCGGGATCTCCGGACATCGGCTGGCGGGTTCCGTGGCCCGGGAGGGCGCGGTCGGCACGATTGCCTCCGTGGAGCTGCGCCGGCTGCACCCCGACCTGATGGAGCGGGCCGGAAAGTCGCGGGACCACGGGGCCATCGCGGCCACCAACCTCGAGGCGCTCGACCGTGAGGTGCAGGCCGCACGGGAGATCGCCGGGCCCGGCGGCTTCATCGCCGTCAACGTCATGCGCGCGGTCAAGCACTACGCCGACCTCGTCCGCCAGGCCTGCCGCAGCGGCGCCAACGCCATCGTCATGGGCGCGGGCCTGCCCATGGACCTCCCCGAGCTCGCCGAGGGCCACGGCGACGTGGCGCTCATCCCGATCCTGTCCGAGGAGCGTGGCGTGCGCGCCGTGCTCAAGAAGTGGATGCGCAAGGGCGTCCTGCCGGACGCGATCGTCCTGGAACACCCCCGCTATGCCGGGGGCCATCTCGGTGCGACCCGGATCGAGGAAGTGAACGATCCGCGTTTCGACTTCTCTCGGGTGCTGGACGCCGTGCGCGACGTCTTCAAGACGCTCGGCCTGGCGACGGACCGCATCCCGCTCATCCCGGGCGGGGGCATCAACGCCTTCGAGCGGGTGAAGGAGCTGTTCGCGTGGGGCGCCTCCGCGGTCCAGGTCGGCACCCCCTTCGCGGTGACCCGGGAATCCGATGCCCACATCAACTTCAAGCGGGTTCTCGCCGAGGCCGGCCCCGAGGACATCGTGACCTTCATGAGTGCGGCGGGACTGCCCGCGCGGGCGGTGCTCACCCCCTGGCTAAAGCGCTACCTGGCGCGGGAAAAGGACCTGCGGGCTCGAGCCAAACCGGACCGGTCCCACTGCGGGCGCCAGGTGGAGTGCCTTAACTTCTGCGGGCTCAAGGACGGCGACGGCGCGGCAGGGCAGTTCTGTATCGAGACCCAGCTCGCGGCGGCACAGCGCGGCGACGTCAATCTGGGGCTCTTCTTCCGCGGGTCCGAGAGCCTGCCCTTCGGGCGGGAGATCCGCTCGGTGCACGAGCTCCTGACCTATCTGCTGAGCGGGGTCCGGCCCACGGCTCCTGCAGCGGCGGCCTGACCTGCCAGGCCGACCGACTCCCGCCGGGCCAGCTCGGCCTCGATGGCGTTCAGCACGCGCCACTTCCAGGCGCACCACTCCGGGGCGAGGAGCACGGAGCGTGGCGCCGTGCCCGTGAGCCGGTGGAACTCCACCTCCGGCGGGGTGGCCTCGACGATGTCACAGGCCGCCTCCACGTACTCCTCCAGGGTGAGGGGCCGGTAAGCGCCCCTGCGCCACTCCACGGCAAGGCGGGTGCCCCGCACCACGTGCAGCGGGTGCACCTTGAGACCGTCCACCCCCAGTTCCAGCACCCGCTCGAGGCTGGTCCGGGCGTGCCAGGGGGACTCCCCGGGCAACCCGACGATCAGATGAGTGCAGAGCGCGAGCCCCCGGGAGTGGATCGCGTGCGCGGCCGCCCGGTACTCAGCAAAGCCGTGGCCGCGACGGACCCGGCGCAGGGTCTCGTCGAAGGCCGACTGCAGCCCGAGCTCGATCCAGACTTCGCGGCCCTCGTCCCGGTAGCCCGCCAGGAGGTCGAGCACGCCGTCCTCCAGACAGTCGGGGCGCGTCCCCACCGCCAGCCCCACCACGTCCGGCTCGGCCAGCGCCTCCCGGTAGAGCCGGTCCAGGTGCTCCACGGCCCCGTAGGTATTGGTGTACGCCTGGAAATAGGCGATGTAACGCCGCGCCCCGGTGCGCCGGCGGATGACCGCCCGGCCGGCGTCGATCTGCTCGGCCACGCTGCGGGGCTCCCGGTCGTTCGGGCTGAACGAGGCGTTGTTGCAGAAGGCGCAGCCGCCCCTACCGAGCGTCCCGTCCCGGTTCGGGCAGGTGAACCCCGCGTCGATCGCCACCTTGTGGACACGCTCGCCATACCGGCGCAGGAGCGCCTGGCCGAACGTGTTGACGTGCTGGGCGAGGGTCATCGAGATGACGCAAAGACCCCGCGCGGTTTCCCGGCGGGGTCCTTGCAGACTGCTTTGCGGTCGGGCGACTGCTTACTTCACGATGACCGCGTCGACGTCCACCTCGGCGCGGCGGTTCTTCGCACGGCCTTCCGCGGTCTTGTTCGAGGCGACCGGCTGCGACTCACCGAAGCTCTTGGTGGTGACCTTGGAGGAGGCCACGCCCTTGGAGACCAGGTAGTCCTTCACCACGTCGGCGCGGCGCTGACCGAGCTTCACGTTGTACGCGTCGGAGCCGACGCTGTCGGTGTGGCCGGAGACCGCTACGGCGGTGACGTCCGCGCCCTTCAGGCGCGCCAGGAGGTCGTCCAGGATCTGCTTGCCGGCGGGCTTCAGCTGGGACTTGTCGAAGTCGAAGTGCAGGTTGCCCTCGAGCACCGCCTTGTCCTTGATCTTCTCGACCTTCTTGGCAGCCTCGCACTCCGGATATGCATCCTTCTGGCGGTAGACGCTCTTCACGCACTCGCCCCAGGTGTCCTTCGCCGGCTTGCCGTAGGTGTCATAAGCATAACCCGGCAGCTGCTGCGCGCCCGCCGTGCCGACGGCCAGCATGGAAGCGGCCAGAACGCTGATCGCCATCAGATGTTTATGCATTTGTATGCTCCGTTCCCAGATGTAGAAGACTTTCACCATCGGAAGCAGCCACCGCCGTCCGTCGCCCGGACTCTCAGGCGACCTCGCAGACCCAACGCCTAACGGTGGCCTGCAGCCCCCCGGCACAGCTCCGATAGTGCAACTACCGGCCTAAAGAATATACAGCTTCCAGCGTGCAGGCAAGCTTAGCGCTGCAAGTTAACACGTCACGTATCGTCAAGTCCACCCGCCGGCTTGAACAGGGCGGGGTCGAGCTGGTGCCGGCGCAACAGCTTGTAGAAGTCGGTGCGGTTGCGGTCCGCCAACCGGGCAGCCTGACTCACGTTGCCCTGAGTGATCTTGAGCAGGCGGCTCAAATACTCACGCTCGAAATCCGCCCGCGCCTCCTCCAGCGACGGGAGATCCGCCGGTTGGGAGCGCAGGGCCCTCTGGACCAGGGTCGCGGGGATGAGCGGGGTCGTGGTGAGCGCAAAGGCCTGCTCCACCACGTTGGCCAGCTGGCGAGCGTTGCCAGGCCACGGGGCGCTCACCAGCAGCTCCATCGCGTCCGGCGCAAAACCTTCGACCTGCTTGCGGCTCGCCCCGCGGAACCGGGAGAGGAAGTGCGAAGCGAGCAGAGGGATGTCCTCCCGGCGCTCCGCCAGGGGGGGGATGTCGAGGACCACCACGTTCAGGCGGTAGAACAG
Source organism: Gammaproteobacteria bacterium (assembly GCA_017999615.1). Lineage (NCBI taxonomy): Bacteria > Pseudomonadati > Pseudomonadota > Gammaproteobacteria > Gammaproteobacteria bacterium. Next base: position 204,773 of record JAGNLM010000002.1, read on the forward strand.
GTCCTCCCGGAACCGCCCTGCCCGGACCTCCTCCTCGAGGTCCCGGTGAGTCGCGGAGACGACCCGCACGTCCACCGGCACGGACCGGGTGCTGCCCACCGGCCGCACCTGCCGCTCCTGCAGCACCCGCAGCAGTTTCGCCTGGAGCGAGGCCGGCATGTCCCCGATCTCGTCCAGCAGGAGGGTTCCCCCGTGGGCCGCCTGGAAGAGCCCGGGCGTGTCGCGGGCCGCCCCCGTGAACGCCCCCTTGGCGTAGCCGAAGAGCTCGGACTCCATCAGCGTCTCGGGGATGGCGGCGCAGTTGAAGGCGACGAAAGGCTGGTCGCGGCGCTCGCTCGCCCGGTGGATCGCCTTCGCGAGCATCTCCTTGCCGGTGCCGCTCGCACCGCGGATGAGCACGCTCGCCCCACTGTCCGCCACCAGCCGTGCCTGGCAGAGCAGCTCCTCCATCACCGGACTGCGGGTGACCAGCTCCCGCCGCCACTCTTGACCCTCGTCGCAGGGGACCACCTCCTTGCCGGCACCGCCGCCTACCCGGATCGCCCGCTCCACCTGCTCGATCACCTCGCGCCCGTCGAAGGGCTTGGTGAGGAAGGCGAACACGCCGCCCCGGGTGGCCGCGACCGCGTCCGGGATGGTCCCGTGGGCCGTCAGCATCAGCACGGGCAGCGCGGGCCGGCGCTCGTGGATCGCCTCGAAGAGCTCCAGCCCATCCATGCCCTCCATGCGCAGGTCGGTCAGCACCGCCTGCGGCCGGTCCACCTCGAGCCGGGCGAGGGCCTCCACCCCGCTCGCCGCGGTGACCGTCTCGAAGCCGGCGGCCTTCAGCCGCAATTCCAGCAGCTTCAGGACGTCCGGGTCGTCATCGACCAGCAGGACTCTGCCTTTGTTCCGGCTCATCGGGGCGGGGCACGGGGTTCGTAGGGGACGCCGGGGCCGCGGCGGGCAAGACGCCACGCGATTCCAGGCTGCTCTCGATCTTGCGCAGCTCCTCCAGCTGGCGCTGACGCTCGGCTCCTTCCGTCTGCTCCCGGGCGAGCAGCCGGTGCAGGTAAAGCATGCGCTGCTCGAGCTCCCGGCCACGGGACTGCGCCTGTTTCAGGTCACGCTCGAGGGTGGCGACCCGCTGGCGATTCTCTTTCTGTTCCTCCGCCGCGGCCTGCAGGCGCGCGTCGCGCTCCAGCGCCGAGCCCAGAAGGACCTCGAGCAACTGGCAGAGTTGGCGCACCTCGGGCTGCGTCGCCCGGGCTCGCTCGCCCTGGAAGAGCGCCATCGCACGCCGCTCGTCCGGTGCGGGCCCGCCCGGCAGCGCCAGGAGCAGGGCCAACTGCATGCGCTGCTCGCTGCTCGGCTCGGCGGTGGACGCGGCCCGCAGCCGCTCGAGCTCCTTCTGGAGCTCCGGGCGCTTCATGGCGCGCAAGCGGGCGAAGTAGGCGAGGGCGTCGGCCACGTCCTCGGAGCAGACCTCTCCCCGCAGCACCTCGGGCACCACGGGCGACAGGATGGGACCACCCCCCGCGGCGCAGCCCGCCAGCGTGGGCAGCGCCACCAGCACGACTGCGAGCGCGATTCTCGGTCTCATGGGGCCCTGGCGGTGACGAGCGCCGACGGAAGGGTGACCCGGAAGTGAGTCCCGGGGGCCAACCCGTCAATGATGCGGATTTCTCCGCCGTGCGCAATGGCGCACTCCCGCGCGATGGCGAGACCGAGCCCGGTTCCCTGCACCGGGCCGCCCGGCTGGTTGCGGCCCTGGTAGAAGGCGTCGAAGACCCGGGGGCGGTCCTCCGGCGGGATGCCCGGCCCCTCGTCGTCGACCTCCAGGGCGACGCCTTCGGTGTCCTCGCCCACCCGGATGTCGATCTTCCCCCCGCGGGGCGAGTACTTGACCGCATTCGAGACCAGGTTGTCGAGAAGTGCACGCAGCCGCGCCCGGTCCCCCTGCACGGTGATGGGGTCGACGCTCAGGCGGAAGCGCAGTCCCCGGGCGAGCGCCCCCACCCGGTGGTCGGTCACGACCGAGCGGGCGAGCTGGTCCAGGCGCACCGGCTCCCGGCGCACCTCGGCGCTGCGCACTTCGGGCATGCGGCTGAAGGCGAGCAGGTCCTCGATGAGCTTCTGCAGGCGCAGGGCGTTGTTGTGGAGGATGTCGGTGACCTCGCGCTGCTCCTCGGTGAGCGGCCCGAGGACCTGCTCGGCCAGCAGCTCGGCGCCCTCGCGCAGGGCCGTCAGGGGCGTCTTCAACTCGTGGGAGACGTGGCGCAGGAACGACTTCTTCTCTTCCTCGAGCTCCAGCAGACGGGTACGCAGCCAATCGAGGCGCTCCCCGAGGGTCTCCAGGTCCTGGGGACCTTGCACGTGGATGGGGGTGTAGAGCTCGCCGTCGCCCAACAGGCGGATGGCGTGGTCGAGCTGCCCGAGGGGGCGCGCGATGAGGAAAAGGAAGAGAGCCGCCAGGCCCACCACGAGCGGCACCAGGGCGGCGGCCTGCCAGACCAGGAAGCGCTGGGACTGGCCCGCCATCTGCCGCAGGACCTCGACCCCCTGCCCCACGCTGGCATTGGCCTCGGCCAGGGTCTGGCGGGCCAGCTCGGCGAGCGGCACGAACTCCGCCACCACGGCCTCGCTGGCCGCGGCATCGAGACGCTGCCCGCGCAGGGTCTCGAACAGGTGGCGCTCGCGCTCGGCGAGCTCGTACAGGCGCCGGCGTGCCGGCGGGTCGCTCTCCAGGGCGAGCATGTAGGTCACCGTGCCCTGGAGCTCCGCGTGGGCTTTGTCGTAGGCCGCAAGCCGCGCCTCGTCCTTGAGGACCAGGTACTGACGCATGTTGCGCTCCATCCCGGTCAGCTGGTCCACGAGATTGCGGCCCCCGTGGGTGAGCTGCACCGTCCGGTAGACGGCCCGCTCGCTCTGCCCCGCGAGCCGTTCCACCTGGAGCGACGCGAACAGGATCGCCACGAGCAGCGGCAGCGCGACGGCGAGGAAGCCGACGAAGACCAGGGTGAGGAAGGAGCGCGGCCGGATGGACCGGATAGCTGGCATCACGAGTCGATGAGCGCCGCCCGCGCCGTGCGGACGGGCGCCTCTGGCGGCTGCACGCACAGTATAGGGCCTCGGCGGGGCCGCGAGCCCGCTGGCGCCCACCGACTTCAAGTACCCCCGGGCAGGGCCGATAAGACCAGGGCGAGACGAGCATCTCGCGGATCCCCGAGAGACCCCGAGTCCGCCCCGGGCGGCGACGGGGCGAGGGCCTGTTGACCAGCACGAGGTTGGATCGGCCCCACCGGCGCATGGTCGCACCCGCAACCGACCCCATTCGAGCGTTGCCGGAGACGACGCGGACGTCCGCGGCTCGCCGGGATCCTGCCGAGTTTCGCCCGGAGCAGGTCCGGCTCCTCTACGCCCAGTCCCCTGCCCCGCTCCTCGCCAGCGTGTTCATCGCCGCGGTCACCGCGGGCGTGCTGGCCGGTCCAGGGCCGGCCCTGCCGCTCCTTGCCTGGTGGGTGACGCTCACGGTGATCACGGTGCTCCGGCTCTGGCTGTTCACCGCATTCCGGCGCCAGGAACCGGCCCAACAGCTGAGTGGACGCTGGCTCACGGCCTACCGGCTCGGGGGGCTCGCCGCCGGCGTTGCCTGGGGATCGCTCGCCCTCTTTCTCGACTTCGGCTGGCCGCTGTCCTACCAGCTGCTCGTCTATGCCATGCTGGTGGGCGTCGCCACCGCAGCGGTCTCCAACAACGGCGCGGTCGGCTCCGTCTACACCGCCTTCCTCGTGCCCTGTCTGCTGCCCCTCACGGTACGCTCGCTGCTCGCCCCGGAGGCCGTGCTCGTCAGCATGGGGGTGATGCTGCTCATCCTCGGGGTGGTGCTGTTCTCCGTTTCCGGCAGCTTCGAGCACACCCTGCTACGCTCCTTTGCCCTCGCGAGCGACCGGGCGCGGCTGCTCGAGCGCGTCTCGCGCGTGAACCGGGAGCTCGAGTCCGAGACCGGCGACCGCATGCGCGCCGAGGCGGAGCTGCTGCGCGAGAAGGAGCGCGCGCAGGTCACGCTGCACTCGATCGGCGACGGCGTCGTCACCACGGACACTTGCGGCTGCGTCGACTACCTGAACCCGAGCGCCGAGCGCCTGACCGGGTGGAGCCTGGAGGAGGCGAAGGGGCAACCCCTGGGGAAGATCTACACCCTGCTCGACGAGGCCACCCGGGAGCCCGTCGGCGGGCTGGGGGAGACCGCCTGCCAGGTCGATCTGGTGCTGCAGACCCGCGAGCCGCAGCTCCTGCGCCGGCGCGACGGCGAGGAGTTCTCGGTGACCCAGACGGTGACCCCGATCCGCGGCCCCCGCGGGGACACGCTCGGGTCGGTGCTGGTGTTCCGCGACGTGACCGAGACCCGGAGCCTCGCGCGGCGCCTCGCCTACCAGGCGAGCCACGACACCGTGACCGGGCTCCTCAACCGGCGGGAGTTCGAGAACCGCCTGGCCCACGCGCTGGCGGTCGCGCAGAGCGAGTCGCGTCAGCACATCTGCCTCTACATGGACCTCGACCAGTTCAAGATCGTCAACGACACCTGCGGACACGCCGCGGGCGACGATCTGCTGCGCCAGCTGGCGGCGCTCATGCACGGGCGCCTGCGCGAGTCTGACGCCCTCGCACGCCTCGGGGGCGACGAGTTCGGCGTACTGCTCGAGGGCTGCCCGCTGCCCCAGGGCATCGAGATCGCCGAGGCCCTGCGTGCGTCGGTGCGCGACTGCCGGTTCCTGTGGGAGGACAAGACGTTCGAGATCGGGGTCAGCATCGGCATCGTGGCGGTCACGGGCGAGCGCGAGACCGTGGGCAGCATCCTCAGCGCGGCGGACGTCGCCTGCTACGCCGCAAAGGACCTCGGCCGCAACCGGATCCACGTCTACCAGGATTCCGACCTCGACCTGGCGCGCCGCCACGGCGAGATGCAGTGGGTGTCGCGGATCACGCAGGCGATCGGCGAGGACCGGCTCGAGCTCTTCTGCCAGGACATCGTCGCCGTGCAGACCGAGGACAACCTCCGGCACTCGGTGGAGATCCTGGTGCGCATGCGCGACGAGCGCGGCGAGCTGGTCTCCCCGGCGGCGTTCCTGCCGGCGGCCGAGCGCTACAACCTGATGCCGACCATCGACCGGTGGGTGGTGCACCACTGCTTCCGCTGGCTCGCGAGCCAGCCGAGCCTCGAGGGCGTGCTGCTCAGCATCAACCTGTCGGGGACGACACTGAGCGACGACAACTTCCTCGCCTTCATCCGCGAGCAGTTCGAGCGCTTCCGGGTGCCCCACGACACGGTGTGCTTCGAGATCACGGAGACCGCCGCCATCGCCAATCAGGCGACCGCCTCGCAGTTCATCCGGGAGCTGCGGGCGATGGGCTGCTGGTTCGCGCTCGACGACTTCGGCAGCGGACTGTCGTCCTTCGCCTACCTGAAGAACCTCCCCGTCGACTACCTGAAGATCGACGGCAGCTTCGTGCGCGACATGCTCCACGACCCCTACGACCGGGCGATGGTCGCCGCCATCAACGAGGTGGGCCACCGGATGGGGATCCGCACGATCGCGGAATTCGTCGAGAACCGCGAAACGCTGCACGCGCTCGCTGACCTCGGCGTCGACTACGCCCAGGGCTGGGCCCTCGGCAAGCCCGCCCCCCTGCGCGAAGCCTCCGCCGCCGCGTTCCGCGGCGCAGCCGACCAGCAGCTCTCCGCCTGAGCCCTGAGCCCTGAGCCCTACGCCGCGGCGAGGGCCTGGTCGATGTCCGCGAGGATGTCGTCGATGTGCTCGATCCCGATGGAGAGCCGCACGAGGTCGGGCGTCACCCCCGCCCGGGCGAGCTCCGCCGGCGAGAGCTGGCGGTGGGTCGTGGTCGCCGGGTGGCAGGCGAGCGACTTCGCGTCCCCGATGTTCACGAGGCGCACGACCAGCCTCAGGGCGTCGATGAAGCGCGCACCGGCCGGCGCCCCGCCCAGGATCCCGAAGCTCAGGATGCTCGCGGCCCGCCCGCCCATGTAGCGCTGCAGCACGCCGTGGTCGGGGTGGTCCTCGAGCCCCGCGTACCGCACCCAGCTCACCCGGGGGTGGCCCTGCAGGTAGCGCGCGACGGCGAGCGCGTTCTCGCAGTGCCGGTCCATGCGCACCGGCAGCGTCTCGATCCCCTGCAGGATGAGGAAGGAGTTGAAGGGCGAGATCGCCGCGCCCATGTTGCGCAGCGGCACCACCCGCGCGCGGCCGATGAAGGCCGCAGGCCCGAAGGCCTCGGTGTAGACGACGCCGTGGTAGGAGGCGTCCGGCTCGTTCATGCGCGGGAAGCGCCCCCGCTGCTCGGCCCAGGGGAAGCGGCCCCCGTCGACGATGGCGCCCCCGAGCGTGGTGCCGTGTCCGCCCATGTACTTGGTGAGCGCGTGCACCACCACGTCCGCGCCGTGCTCGAGGGGCCGGCACAGGTAGGGCGTGGGCACCGTGTTGTCCACGATGAGCGGGACGCCGCGCGCGTGCGCCACCTCGGCGAGCGCCCCGAAGTCGACCACGTTCCCCGCGGGGTTGCCGATCGACTCGCAGAAGACCGCCTTCGTGCGCCCGTCGATGAGCCGCGCGATGCCCTCGACGTCCCGGTAGTCCGCGAAGCGCGCCTCGATCCCGAAGCGCGGGAGGGTGTGTGCGAAGAGGTTGTAGGTGCCGCCGTAGAGCTGCGAGGTCGTGACGATGTTGTCGCCCGCCTCGGCGAGGGTGAAGATGGCGTAGGTGATCGCCGACATCCCCGAGGCCACCGCGAGCGCCCCCACTCCCCCCTCCATCTCCGCCACGCGCTGCTCGAGCACCGCGGTGGTGGGGTTCATGATCCGCGTGTAGATGTTGCCCGGGACCTTGAGATCGAAGAGATCGGCCCCGTGCTGGGTGTCGTCGAAGGTGTAGGAGGTAGTCTGGTAGATGGGCACGGCCGCGGCCCGCGTGGTGGGCTCCGGCATGTAGCCGCCGTGGATGGCGATCGTCTCTATCTTCACTGTGCCCTCTCCTCTGCCCTGCGCCCGTCGTCGGGCCTGCGGCGTATTAGACTATCAGGCTGGAACTCAACCGACAGGTGCCCCGCATGGACTGGCTCCTCCAACCCGAGGCCTGGGTCGCGCTCCTGACGCTGACCGCCCTCGAGATTGTGCTCGGGATCGACAACATCATCTTCCTCTCCATCCTGGTGGGCCGCCTGCCCCCGGAGCGCCGGCAGTCCGCCCGTGTGCTCGGCCTCGGGCTCGCCATGGGCTCCCGGATCGCGCTCCTGCTCTCCCTCACCTGGCTGATGAGCCTGACCGCCCCCATCGTCACGGTCCTCGGGCACGGGGTCTCCTGGCGCGACGTCATCCTCATCGGCGGCGGCGCGTTCCTGCTGGCGAAGGCGACCCTCGAGATCCACAACAGCCTCGAGGGGGCGGACGAGGGCCCGAAGGCGGTGCAGGCGGCGAGCTTCGGGGCCGTGCTGATCCAGATCGCCCTCATCGACATCGTCTTCTCCCTCGACTCGGTCATCACCGCGGTCGGCCTGGTGCAGCAGGTCTCGATCATGGTGCTCGCCATCGTCGTCGCGGTCCTCGTGATGATGGTCGCAGCGAAGTCCATCAGCGACTTCATCGACACCCACCCGACCGTGAAGATGCTTGCACTCAGCTTCCTCATCGTGGTCGGCGTCGCCCTCATCGGCGAGGGCTTCGAGTTCCACATCCCGCGCGGTTACATCTACTTCGCGATGGCCTTCTCGGTGGTGGTGGAGATGCTGAACCTCCAGGTCCGCAAGCGCGCCGCGGTGCCGGTCCACCTGCACCGCCAACTGCCGGAGTCCTGAGAGGTCCCGGGACGGCGAAGCGTTCGGGACGGTGGAGGCCCCCGGCGCCGGGGGCCTCCACGCCCCGGCCCTCACAGCCGGCCCCTCACAGCCGGCCCTCACATCCGGCCCTCACATCCGGCCCTCACGGCCCAGCCGCCGACCCGGGTCCTGGCGGTAGAACGCCACGAGCTGCCCGTACACCTCGGGGTAGGTCTCCTGCACGTCACGGGGGTGGAGGAAGAAGGCCTCCGACATCACCGCGAAGAACTCGCCCGGGTCGTCCGCGGCGTAGTCGTCGATGAGGACCTCCTCTCCCCGCTCGACCCTCTCCGAGAAGTCCTCGAAGGCGCTCGAGAAGGCCGCGGTCCAGGCGGAGCGGGACATCCCGGGGTGCAGGGGCGGCATGCCGTTGGCCTCGCCGTTCAGCAGATCGAGCTTGTGGGCCATCTCGTGGACGACCACGTTGCCCCAGTCCTCGCCGTCGGCCCCGAGCTCCACGTCCGTCCAGGAGAGGATCGCGGGGCCCTCGGGCCAAGCTTCCCCCGAGAGCTCGCGCTCGGCCTCGTGGGCCACGCCGTCCTCGTCGACCCACTCCTGGCGGGCGACGAACTCGTCCGGATAGACGATGACCGACACCCACCCCGAGTACCCGTCGAGCCCCAGGTGCAGGACCGGCACGCAGGCCTGCACCGCGACGAGCCGGCGCATCGTGTCGTCGACCTCGAGGCCGCCCGCGCCCTGGATCACCTTGCGCCGCAGGAAGTCCCCGGCGAGCGCCCGCAGGCGGGCGAGGTCCTCCGCCGACCAGCCCTCGAGGAGCGGCAGACGCCCGGCGAGCGAGTCCCACTCGCCGTCTTCGAAGGCCTCACCCCCCCGGGATCCCTGCCACCAGCGCCTCAGCCGCGCGAGCACGGGGCCTCCGCCGGCTTCACCGCCGGCGGACTGCCCCCTCGCCAGGCCCTGCCCGCCCTAGGCACGGGGCGGGGGCGGCGGGGAGTCCGGCCGGAGCACGCCGCCCAGCTCCTCCTCGACGACGTAGCCGGGGCGGGCCTTCACCTCGTCGTAGATGCGGGCCACGTACTCGCCGAGGATGCCGAGGCTGATCATGACCGAGCTGCCGATGAGGAGCAGCGTGATCTCGACGGTCGCGTAGCCCGAGACCGCGGTCCCCGTGAACCAGGACCACAGCGTCTCGGCCATCAGGAGCCCCGCGAACACCAGGGTGGCAAACCCGAGGAAGGTCACCAGGCGCAGCGGCAGGCTGGTGAACGACACGATGCCGGTCGCGGCCAGGTCGATCAGCCGCGTCGAGGACCAGGCGCTGCTGCCCTTCTCCCGCGGCGGTACGTCGAAGACCACGCTCTCCTGGCGGAAGCCGACCCAGCGGGTCAGCGCCCGGTAGAAGCGCTTGCGCTCCGGGAGCTCGCGCACGACGACGTCGGCCGCCACCCGGTCCAGCAGCGTGAAATCGGAGGCACGCCGCATCTCGATCCCGGCGAGGTAGCGCATCAGGCGGTTGAACGCGGAGGAGGCGAAGCGGTCCCGGCGCCTCGCGCCGGAGGGCCGGCTCTTGACCCCGTGGACCACCTTCGCCCCGGCCCGCCAGCGGGCGACCATCTCCGGGATGACCGCCGGGGGGTGCTGCAGGTCGGCGTCCATGGTGATGACGGCGTCGCCCGTCGCGGCCCGCAGGCCGGCGAGCAGCGCCGCCTCCTTGCCGAAGTTCCGGCTGAGCCGCACCCCGCGCAGGCCCGGGTAGCGCGGCAGGAGCTCCCGCAGCCGCTCGAAGGTGCCGTCGCGGCTGCCGTCGTCCACGAGGATGACCTCGTGCTCGAGACCGCCGCACGCGCCGAGGGCCGCGTACACCGCGGCGAAGAGCGCCTCGAGGCCCTCCCGCTCGTCCTTGGCCGGAATGACCACGCTCAGGCGCCGGCGTCCCCCCTCCGGCGCGCCGGGGACCGGGGACACGGCAGACGACGACTCGCTCATGGCATCCTCCCGATGGGGTCTTCCCGGGACTGCCCCGGGCCGCCTTCCAGGTCCCGGAACCGCACCAGGCGCACGCCCCGGGCCGCGCACAGGGTCCGCAGCCCCGGGCCGGTGAGCAGCTCGCGCTCCTCGTCCCAGCCGTGGAAGGCGAGCAGCGCGGGGTCGCCCACCTCCTCCGGGTCCCGATAGCCGGGGTGGCACATCAGCTCGTAGTCCCGCCCGGGCGCCAGGTGGGCGAGGCGCGCCTCCAGGGCCTCCCGGGTCAGGCGCCCGCTCACCCCGGCGCCGAGGAGGGTCGGCCCACCACCGGGGCGCGAGCCGCGCTGCAGCAGCGCGAGGGCCTGCAGGACGGCGTTGCGCGCCAGCGGCCCCGGGGCGAGGCCCCCGGTCCGCCACTCCGGGGTGACGAAGCGCACGTGGGGGATTCCGTATTCCGCGGCGAGCGCCCCCACCCGGGGCAGGATGCCGGGGAGCATGTGCACGTGCTCGTGGCCGTTCAGGAAGCGCGGGGCGAGCCCGAGGGCGAGGCAGAGCTCGACCTGGGCCCGGAGCTCCGCCACCACGTCGGCGAGCGGGAACCGCCCCGTCGCCAGGGCCGCAAGGAGGCCGGCCCGCCCGGCGAAACGCCCGCCGCTCGCGCCGAGGCGCCTGCGCAGGCCCGCGGTGAGGGGCTCGCCGAGCGTGAGGTTCAGGTGCACGCCCACGTCGACCCCGGGGCGCTCGCGCAGCGCCCCGGCGTACTGCGCGAGGGCCGGGCCGTTGGCGAGGACCCCGGTCGCCGTGACCGACCCCGCGTCGAGGGTCTCCAGGATCCCCCGGGTCACCGCGGTGAAATAGCCGTAGTCGTCGGCGTTGACCACGAGCCGCGGCGGCTGCAAGGGTGCGGCGGGGAGCATCGGCCCTATCCTAAGGCGGCGGATCGGCGGCGCTCAATACCGGCCTGCCCCCGCGCGGGTCGCGCCCCCGGGCTTTGCGTTATGATGGCGTCCTGCCGCCGGCCCGCCTGGGGCCGGTGAACCTGGGGGAGTGGGGGAGCGGGCCTTGGACCGACTGATCCGCGTCTTTCTCGAGATGCTCCTGCTGCGCAAGGGACCCCAGGACCTTCCCCTCGCCCCGTTCCTGCTCTACCTGACCCTCGCGCTCCACGCCCTCTCGGGCTTCGTGCTGGCGCTCGCCTACCAGCCGCCGCTCGCCGCGCTCGCGCTCGGGGTCGCCGACACCGCGCTGCTCGCCCTGCTGACCACGTCGCTGCTCTACCTCCAGAGCCGCCAGTCGCGCCTGACGCAGACGCTCTCGGCCCTCGGCGGAACGGGATTCCTCATCGCGGTCCTCGCCATCGTCCCCACCTGGTGGCTCGCCCACGAGCAGGTCGACAGCGCGGGGGCGACGGCGGGCCTCCCGGCGTTTGCGCTCCTCGGCCTCGTCATCTGGAGCCTGGTGGTCACCGGGCACATCCTGCGCCGCGCCCTCTCGGCGCCGCTCATCGTCGGGGTGCTGATCGCCATCGTCTTCTACTGGGTCGCCGTCAGCGTCCAGGACGCCCTGTTCCCCCTCGCCGAGTAGCCGGGTGCACCTCCACATCCTGGGGATCTGCGGGACCTTCATGGGCGGCGTCGCGCTCCTCGCCCGCGCGCGCGGCCACCGGGTAACCGGCTCGGACGCCAACGTGTACCCCCCCATGAGCGACCAGCTCGCCGCCGCGGGCATCGCGCTCACGGAGGGCTGGGACCCCGCGGCGCTCACACCCGCGCCGGACGTGGTCGTGGTGGGCAACGCGCTCTCCCGGGGCAACCCCATGGTGGAGCACGTGCTCGACCAGGGCCTGCCCTACACCTCCGGCCCCCAGTGGCTCGCCGAGCAGGTCCTGCGCGAGCGCTGGGTGCTCGCCGTCGCCGGCACCCACGGCAAGACCACCACCAGCAGCATGCTCGCGCGGATCCTGGACGAGGCGGGGCTCGACCCCGGCTTCCTCATCGGGGGCGTGCCGGTCGACTTCGGGGTCTCGGCGCGCCTCGGTGGCGGGCGCTGCTTCGTGGTGGAGGCGGACGAGTACGACACCGCCTTTTTCGACAAGCGGTCCAAGTTCGTGCACTACCACCCGCGGACCGCGGTCCTGAACAACCTCGAGTACGATCACGCGGACATCTTCCCGGATCTCGCCGCGATCGAGCGCCAGTTCCACCACCTCGTGCGGACCGTTCCGGGCACCGGGCGGATCATCCGCCCCGCCGGCGACGCCGCCCTCGACCGGGTGCTCGCCATGGGCTGCTGGACCGCGGTCGAGGAGACCGGCACCCCGCAGGGCTGGGAGGCGCACCTCCTGGACCCGGATGGCAGCCGGTTCGAGGTCCTCTGGGCCGGACAGCCAGTCGGGCGGGTGGCGTGGGACCTCCTCGGGGACCACAACGTCGCGAACGCGCTGTCGGCCATCGCCGCGGCCCGCCACGCCGGGGTGGACCCCGCGCGCGCCTGCGCCGCGCTCGCGGGCTTCCGCAACGTGCGCCGTCGGCTCGAGGCCCGGGGCCGGGTGAACGGCGTCACCGTCTACGACGACTTCGCCCACCACCCCACGGCCATCCGGACCACACTCGAAGGCCTGCGCCGGCACGTGGGCGGCGCGCGGGTCGTCGCCGTCCTCGAGCCGCGCTCGAACACCATGCGCCTCGGCGTGCACCGCGACCAGCTCGCCCGGGCCCTCGGGGTCGCGGACCTCGTGGTGCTCTACGCCCCAGCGGACCTCGGCTGGGACGCCGGGGCGGCGATCGCCCCGCTCGGGGAGCGGGGGAGAGTCTTCGGGGATCTGGAGGCCATCGTCCAGCATCTGGTCGAGATCGCGCGTCCCGGGGACCACCTCGTCGTGATGAGCAACGGCGCCTTCGGGGGCCTGCACGGCAAGCTCCTCGAGGCCCTCGGCAAGAAGGGTCCGTGACCCGGCACCGGCACCTCCGGGCCCGCGAGGTCCTCGACCGCCGCCAGCCCGACCTGACGGTGCTGCTCGACAACGTCCACAAGCCCCACAACTTCTCGGCGATCCTGCGGACCTGCGACGCGGTGGGGGTGTTCGAGGCGCACGCCGTGTGGCCCTCGGCGCGGCTGCGGCCCCACCAGGGGCGGGCGGCCGGGACCGACCGCTGGGTGTACGTGCGCACCCACCCCAGCGTGGAGGCCGCCATCGCCCACCTGAAGGCGAGCGGGCACGCCATCGTCGCGGCGCACCCCGCCGCGGGGGCGACCGACTTCCGCGCCATCGACTACACGCGCCCCACCGCGCTCCTGCTCGGGGCCGAGCTCCTGGGGGTGAGTGAGGAGGCCCTGGCCCTGGCCGACGCGACCGTCCTCATCCCGCTCGCGGGCATGGTCCCGTCGCTCAACGTCTCGGTCGCCGCCGCCGTCCTCCTCTACGAGGCCCAGCGCCAGCGCGCCGCGGCCGGGCTCTACGACGCGCCCCGCCTCGACCCCCGCCTGCGCCACGAGACCCTCGTGGAGTGGCTCCAGCCCGACGTGGCCGACTACTGCCGCAGGATGGGCCTGCCGTTCCCCGAGGTGGAGGAGGACGGCACCATCGCCCAGCAACCGCACCCGCCGCTCCTCCCGGGGTAGGCGCGCGAGCTCGCGCACCGCCCGATAGAACCCCGGAAGGTCGCCCCCCTGCCGCTCGAGGAGCGCGCGGAAGGCCGGGACCAGCTCGTGATAGGTGGAGATCGCGGCGACGCGGGCGTTGTTCGGGACCTCCGAGCACCAGCGCCGGTAGCGCGCCCGCTCCCACTCGGTGAGGGCGAGCCGCCCACAGGCCGCGTGCAGCTCCGCGAACACCGCCGCCTTTTCGCGCCGCATGGCCTCGGGCGGGGCGCCGGAGGCGTAAATCCCCGCGAGCCGCCCCCGCGCGGCGAAGACCTCCCCCAGGAACGCCCGGCGCCGCTCCCGGGACTCATCGAACGCCCGGACCGCCTCCCCCGCGCCCGCAGCGGCGAGCCAGCGGCGCACCCCCTCCTCCTCCACGGTCACCGCGAAGGCCTCGTTGAAGGCGGTGTCGTCGCGCACGTACACCACCTGGTGCGCCAACTCGTGGAAGATGAGCCCCGCGAGCTCGGCGTCCGGCCAGTCCACGACCCCGCTCGGCAGGGGGTCGTCGAACCAGCCGAGCGTCGAGTAGGCGGCCACGCCGCCGACGTGGACGTCCTGCCCCCCGGCCCGCAGCCCCTCGGCAAAGCGCAGTGCCTCGGCCTCCTCGAAGTAGCCCCGGTAGGCCACGCAGCCCGCCACGGGGAAACACCAGGACCGGGGCGTCAGGGAGAGCTCGGGGGTGGCGACGACGGCCCAGGCGACGTGGCGCCGGCCGAGGTCGGCGTACGTGCGGTAGCTGCCGTTGTCGGGCAGGCCGAGGGCCCCGCTCGCGAAGTCCCGCGCCGACGACGCATACTCGAGCCGGGCGCGGAGCCGCTGCGGGGTCGCCGGGTCGGAGACGAGCCAACCGATGGGCTCGCGTGCGGCCAGGAGAGCACCGTGCCCGGAGACTGAGCCAGCGTAGTAGGAGAGCTCGGCGCAGCCGCAGGCGAGGAGGCCGAGCAGGGCCACGCCCACGGGCCGGGACCACCCGCGGACGCGGCGGACGGGATGCGCCAACCCATCGGAGCCCACGGGCGAAGCTTGACCGAACGGGCAGGCGGGGACAACGGCCACCCTGGGCGCAGCTCGGCCGAGCCCCGGGGGAGCCTCGGCACGACGGCCCCCACCTGAGGGAAATCCCCGGTGGGCCGATACGTTTCGAAGGGCAGGACGGACCATGGGAGACCTGACACCGTGAACTGGCTGTGCGGATTCTTCGAGGGCGGGTCGGCGGAGGCCGCCCGGGGACGGCTCACCGCGATGGCCGCCGAGGCGCCACCGGCGCTCTCAGGCCTCGACTCGATCATCGACGGGGCCAGCGCCGTCACCGGACGCTGGACCGCGCAGGTCGACGGCGTCCTGGTCGCCCTCTCCGGATGGCCCTATTGGGCCGACGGCGCCCCCGCCGGGGCCCGCGCAGGGGCCACCCCCGGCGCCGGGGGGACGGTTGCGAGCCCTTCGGACCGCACGGCGCCCGAGGACCCCGCCGTCCGCGCCGCGAGACTCTATCGCCAGGAGGGCCCGCGCCTCCTCGAGCGCCTGCGCGGCGCCTTCACGCTCGCCGTCTACGACAGCGCCGCGCGCGCGGGGCTCCTCGCCATCGACCGCATCGGCCAGCACCACCTCTACTACGCCCGGGTCGGCGACGCCCTCGCCTTCGGCTCCTCGGCGGACGCCGTGGTCGCCTTCCCCGGCGTGCCGCGCGCGCTCTCCCACGACGCCCTCTTCCAGTACCTCTACTTCCACATGATCCCGAGCCCCGGCACCGTGTACGCCGGGGTCACCAAGCTCGAGGGCGCCCACTACCTCGCCTTCCGCCCGGGCTCGGTGGAGGTCCGGCCCTACTGGCGGCCCACCTTCCTCGAGACCTGGGACCGCCAGGGGCAGACGAGCCTCGACGCCTCGCTGCGGCAGGCCGGCGAGGAGCTGCTGGGGCACCTGCAGACCGACGTCGCCCGCTACTGCGACCTCCCCGCGGTCGGGGCGTTCCTCAGCGGCGGGCTCGACAGCTCCACCGTCGCCGGCCTCCTCGCCCGGGTCCGGCCCGGGGCGGCACACACCTATTCGGTCGGCTTCGCCGAAGAGCGCTACAACGAGCTGCCCTACGCGCACATCACCGCGGACTGGTTCCGCACCACCCAGCACGACGTCATCGTCTCGCCCGACGACGCGCTCACCGCCATCACCACCGTCGCCGAGCACTGTGACGAGCCCTTCGGCAACTCCTCGGCCCTCGCCGCCTACTTCTGCGCCCGCGCGGCGCGCGCCGACGGCGTCACCCGCCTCATCGCGGGCGACGGCGGCGACGAGCTCTTCGCCGGCAACGAGCGCTACGGCAAGCAGATGGTCTTCGAGGCCTACTTCCGGCTGCCGGAGGCGCTGCGCCGGGGCCTCCTCGAGCCGCTGCTCCTCGGCGTCCCGCTCTTCGAGCGCGTCCCGCTCCTCAAGAAGGGCGTGAGCTACGTGCGCCAGGCCCTGGTCCGGCTTCCGGATCGCTTCGACACCTACAGCTATCTCAACCGCCACCCTCTGGCCGAGATCTTCCAGCCCGAGTTCCTGGCGAGCGTCGACGTCGAGGCGCCGTCCCGGGCCATGCACGCGCTCTGGGACGCGGTGCCCGGCGCCAGCACGGTGAACCGCATGCTCTTCCTCGACTGGAAGAAGACCCTCCAGGACAACGACCTGGTCAAGGTCAACCGCATGTGCGAAGCGGCCGGCGTCGAGGTCGTCTACCCGATGCTCGACGACGCGGTGGTGGAGCTCTCCTGCCGGGTTCCGAGCCACCTCAAGCTCAAGCCCGGGCGGCTGCGCTACTTCTACAAGGAGGCGATGCGCGGGTTCCTGCCGCCCGAGACCCTGGCCAAGAAGAAGCACGGCTTCGGGCTGCCCTTCGCGGTCTGGATCACGAGCCACCGCGCGCTGCAGGAGATGGCCTACGACAGCGTGCTCGCCCTGCGCAACCGGCCCTACGTCCGCGCCGATTTCCTCGAGCGGGCGATCGATCTGCACCGCAACGACACGCCCGTCTTCTACGGCGAGCTGCTGTGGATCCTGATGATGCTCGAGCAGTGGCTGCGCTCGCGGGGGCTCTAGAGGGCGACGCCCCACCCCCGGGCCCACCGCCAGGGCGTGGGGCCGTGGGGGGGAGGCGCGAGCGGGCGGGCTGGTGTCACGAAATGCCTGACCTTTCACAACACCTGCAGAAAAGCCTCACGCCCCCTGGCGGGGGCGCCGACACTCCCCCCTGAGACACCCCCCTCGCGCGCCCGAGCCCGGAGCCAACCGGCCCCCCCCCGGGCGAGCAGGGGAGACCCGATTTCTATCCCCAGGAGTGACTCGTGGATCACTGGAACCGATATCACTGGAACCGATTGGGTATTACCGCCGCGCTGGCCTGCGCGGTGCTGCTCACCCCCGCCCATGCGGCCACCGCCCGCCCCGTTCTCGACCCGGGCGTCACCACCCCGGACACCGGTTGCTCGGGCGCGTGCCTCGAGGGCGACGCCCTGAAGGTCGCCACGAGCGGAGTGGTCTGGGCGGAATTCCTCGGTGGCGACGCGGACTTTTTCGATCGCCTCTACCTGTACGTCGGCGGACAGGTCCAGCGGCCGGTCTTTCCGAACCACCCGAAGCCCTCGCAGACGGTGGCCCTCGGCCACTTCGACGCCGGCACCGAGATCTTCCTCCGGCTCGACGGGG
Source organism: Gammaproteobacteria bacterium (assembly GCA_017999615.1). Taxonomy (NCBI): domain Bacteria; kingdom Pseudomonadati; phylum Pseudomonadota; class Gammaproteobacteria; species Gammaproteobacteria bacterium. Next base: position 221,897 of record JAGNLM010000002.1, read on the forward strand.
ACGGGACCCGGCACGATTTCCGCACGGGGCCCGTGGAGACGGAGTCGAGGGGCCAGGGCCGCGGAGACAAGCCTGCAGCGCCGCAGGTCTACGCGACGACCGTCGGCTTCGAGACCTCGCCGGACGGGAGGGGGAAGGACTTCGACGACTTCCGGGTCCGCCTGACCAATGTCGTCGACCTGGCCACCTTCGCCTCGCTGGACGGTGCCTCCGAGCAGGCCCCGCAGCGGGGGGCGGCAACCGCAGGGAACACGAACGCGGAGCCATCGCAGTCCGTCCCCGAGCCGGCTGCCCTCACGCTCCTCGCGGCCGGCCTCATCGCCCTGGCCGCCACCCGCCGGCGTGTCCGGCGTCCCTCACACTTCATGTAATTTCACACGTCACCGGGGTAATGTCCCCCGGTGACGGAGGAATCCGGAACTGTCCACAATTCCTGTGGATAACTCTGTGGATCGTCTGTCGGAAAGCCTCTGTGAACCGCGTCACAATTCGCTTCGTTTCAGTTTGATGGATCCGCGACCATTTTCTCTAGAATTTCTTTTAATTCAGTAAGTTAATTCACAATTCCTGCAGTGTGATCACACGCCTCGCCGCGGCGGCCGCGCGCTTCCTGCGCGCCCGTCGCGGCGATTCCGGACTGTGGATGAATCCCAATCCGGGGCTTGACAGTCAAGGCCTCCCCGTGGAGCGGATCGCCCCCCGGCTCACCCCGGGGGCGCCCCTTCCGGGGGCCGGCGCCGCCCCGGCAGCACACGGAACGGGCGCCAGAGGCCCCCGGTGCGAAACGCCTCCCACCCCCAGCGCAGCCAGCCGAGCAGCGCGAAGGCGAGCCAGAGCGCCCAGGCCAGCATCAGCGCCCGGTAGAGCCAGAGCGGCGCGCTCAACACCGACGCCCGGGGCAGCTCCGGACCGGACCGGTCCTGGTACCAGCGCAGCAGGTACCCGTTCGAGCCATTGCCCTCCACCTGCATCTCGGGCAGGCCCAGGAGGCCGTTGCGCACCGCGTCGAAGAGCAGGCCGAGCGCGCTCAGGGTCAGGAGCACGAGGCCGACCTGCATCAGGTCGAAGCGCGCACGGGGCAGGTCCGCCGGGGCGCGGGCCCGGGCCCCGAGGGCCAGGAGCCAGCCCACCACCAGCACGGCCGACCAGGCCGGCGCCTGGGTCAGGCCCACCCCGAGGAGCGCCCACTGCCAGGTCCGGAGGGGCGTCAGGCGCAAGCGCCCGAGCCCCGCGGCCGCCCCCAGGAAGACCAGCAGCACGCCCCAGAGGAGCACCGCCGGCCCGAGCGCCGGCCCGCCGGTGAGGAGCACCCAGCGGCTGCGCGGCACCTCCACGGTGACGACGGCGTTGACCAGCGGGTGCCCCACGTCGACCCGCGGGGTCTCGAAGCGGCTGCCCATCCCGTCCGGCGTGCGCCAGGCCACCGACATCCGCTGCTCGCCCGGGCGCACGGGCAGCACCACGCGGTCACCGTCCTGGCGCACCGGCTGGGCGACCCCGTCCACCGTCACGGAGCGGAGCTCCGCGCCTGCGGGCAGGCGCACCACCGTCTGCCCGCCCTGGCTGCTGCGCACCACGAGCCCCAGGTCGGCGTCGGTCGAGCGCTGCCCCGGCACCACCTTGAGCGCCGCCCGGTCGATGGTCAGGGTCGGGCCGGGCACCCCCTCGGGGCGCGAGACCGCGAGCTCCAGGCGCTCGCCTGGCCAGGGCCGCCACTCGGGCAGCCAGCGCTCCCCCACCGGGCGGTGCACGGGGGCGATCCCCGCCGGCTCCACGTGCCAGGTGGGTCCGGCGTCGAGACGCCAGGTCTCCGTCCAGGCGGTCGTCACGGGCGCCTCCAGCACCACCCGGTCCGCCTTCGCGAGCGTCGACGACCACCCGAGCTCCCGGTCGTTGGGGCCGAGGCTCACGGGCACGCGGGCGTTCTCCACCCGCACGCCCGCGCTGGTCACCGCCTCCCCGGCGAGGAGGGGGACCTCCACGACCAGCCCTGCGCCGGTCGGCGAGAGGCGCACCACCCGCGTGTCCACCTGCCACTCGAGCCCGAGCCGCAGGGTCCGCTCGACCCGCAGCAGCGGCGGGAGCGCGGTGGGCGCCAGCGCGTCCGCCGCACCCTCGGTCGCGCGCTCGCGCACCAGGCGGACCACCCCCTCGGGCTGCCCGTCCGGCCCGAGGCCGTCCACCCGCCAGCCCTCGGCCCGCACCTCCACCCGCCGCGGACGCAGGGGGAGCGTCAGCTCGAGCCCGGCGCGGGCGGCGGAGAGCGCCCCCTCGAGCACGATCCGGTGCCCGCCCGGGCCGACCCGGGTCCAGAGCACGCCCGCTTCGTCCCGGGCCAGAGCCGGCGCGGCCCGCCCGTCCACCAGCACCTGCCGCGGCACCCAGCGGGTCCCCCCGCCCGGGAGCGGCACCGCCACGTCGGCGAGCGCCAGGACCTCGAGGTCGAGGCGCAGGGCATCACCCGCGATCTCCAGCCCCATGCGCGGGGCCTCGGCACAGCGGGGCGCGCACTCGGGCGGCGCGAGCAGGCGGACCCGCAGGTCCTCGAGGAGCTTCGGCGGCGGGAACTCCGCCCGGGCCTCGGGCGCGAGCGCCAGGCCCACGGCCAGCAGCGCCACGAGGGAGCCCACCGGGAGGGCCACGGAGCCTGCGAGGGCCCCGGAGGGTGCAACGGAGGCCGAGGTCCCCGCGGAAGCGGGCGCGCCGCCGGAGACGGACTGCCCACCCGGGGGCGTCGCCGGCCTTGCGCGAAGCCCTCCCCGCGCCGGCCGGTCCGGCCAGCCGAGCCGCCCCGCGAGCGCCACCAGCAGGAGCGCCACCAGCAGGTGCCAGAGGAGGCTCCCGGCGGGCGGCACCAGCCAGAGCCGGATCTCCCCTCCCCGCTCCACCGGCCCGCTGAAACCGAGCCGCGCCCGGTCCCAGTTCCAGGCGGGAAGCCCGGGGCCGGTCTGGATGGCGGCCTTCGGGTCGTAGCCCTCGAGCGCGCGCTTCAGGGGCAGGGGTGCGGAGGCAGCCGCCACCGCGCCTGCAGCCGCCCGCAGACGCGCCGACTGGGGCGCCTTCGCCGCGGGGGCGACGGCCTCCTCCAGGACTTCGGCCGGCTCCATCATCAGGGCGACGTCGGACTCGGCCTCCTCCCGCGCCTGGACCGGCGCCTCGTGGACCACCTGCCAGGGCCGCTCGAGCACGGGGAAGAGGGCGATGCGGACCTGGGCGACGACGAACGGGATCGTCAGCACCGCGAGCCCGGCGAGGGCCGCCCAGCGCAGGAAGCCAACCGCGGAGCGCAGGCGCCCCTCGGGCAGCACCCGCAGCAGCGCCACCGCCGCCAGCAGGTAGAGCCAGGGCGAGAGCGGCATCCCCGGCTCGTGGTACCCGAGCCCGAGGGCCGCGAGCGCGAGCAGGCCCCAACCCCAGCCCCAGAGCTTGCCCACCGCGGCGCTCACCACGAGCAGCAGGAAGAGGTCGAAGAGCGTCCAGCGGTAGAGCCAGGCCTCGGGCGCCTGGTCCACGCCCCCCACGGCGAAGAGCCGCCAGCCGGGCGGAAGGTGCAGCGTCGCCCCCACCCGCTGGAACCCCTCGGCCCAGCCGAGCGACGGCAGGCGGGAGACGTTCCCCTCGATCCGGCCCTCGGCCGTGAGGTCGAGCCGCCCGCCCCGCACCTCGACCCCCTCGCGCGCGGCGCCGGGCAACCGGGTGATGAGCTGGTCGCGCCCGTCCGCCACGACCCGTCCGAGGTGCAGGGAGGGCTCGGCCTCGAGCCGCCAGCCGCGGGTCACGGTGCCCGCGATGCGGTCCCGGACCGTCGCGCCCCCGCCGTCGAAGTCGAGCCAGAGGGTTCGCTCCAGGGTGAGGCGGTTCGGGTCGGGCTCAGGGTCGCCGCGCCGGCGCTCCACCAGCTCGAGCCGGTCCCCGGGCCGCGCCCGGTAGGCCGGCAGCCCCTGCCAGTCGCCGGGCAGGGAGGTCTGCCGGGGGTCCAGGGCCTCGAGCCCCCGCGGCTCGACCACGCGCAGGGTCGGCCGGGCGTCGAGCACCCAGACCTCCTCGGCGGGCCAGGGGGCCTCGGCCACCGGGCGGACCAGACCCGCCACCGGGCCGGGCAGCCGGTGCGTCACCTGGACCGACCAGCGCCCCGGGCGCACCTGCACCCGCAGCCGGCCGTCGGCCTCGAGCCGGGCCGGCAGGGGGCCTTCCAGCGCCATGGGGATGGCGTCGGCCGGGGGCAGGGGCCCGAGGAGCAGTTCTCGCGGGTCTCCGGCCACCTCCAGCTCGACCCGGGTCACGACCTGGAACGGCACCTCGTCCACCAGGCGCCGGAAGACGCGGACCTGCAGCCCGTCGTCACCCTTGCCCGTGGGGCGCTCGCGCGCGAGCCAGAGCCGCCCGTCGGGCTCCACCTCAGGCACCTCCCGGGCCACCCCCTCGAAGGTGAGGCGGACCAATCCCGCGTCCCGGGGCAGCTGCAGGGCCTCGGGCATCCGCGCCCACGCGAAGGCCCCGGTGATCCGGTGCGTGCCCGCGCCGAGCCGGACCGCGGGGGCGCCGTCACGCTCCACCACCGCGACGGGGGCGCCGTCGGCCTCGGCGCCCTGGGGCCAGTGGCGCGCCGAGCCCGGCAGGGTCACCCAGGCCTCGGCAAAGGTCTCCACGACCTGCTCGAAGGTCCCGCCCTGCGGGCCGAGGTCGAGCGCGAGGCTCGAAGGCCACACGCAGCGCCGGGTCTCGGCGCCCTGGACCCGCGGGCAGTCCCGGTCCTCGTGCCCGTGGAGGACCCACGGCACCCAGGCCTTCAGGGGATCCGGGACCGCCTCCGGCGCGAGCGGCGCCCCGAGCGCACCCGACCCAGCCGCCACGAGCAGCAGCGCCACGACCCAACGGTGCCATGTCCCCGCGCGATTCATGCCTGCCACCTCCGGGACCGCAGCCGCGGCCCGCTTTTTCGTGAACCGCAGAGACGCAGAGACACAGAGGATGATCAAAATTTCTGTCCTCTGCGCCTCTGCGTCTTCGCGGTGAATCCCCCTGCACCTCACCCCTGCTGCCGACCGTACAGCCGGCTGTAGAGCCCGCCATTCCCGATCAGCGTCTCGTGGGCGCCTTCCTCGATGATCTTCCCCGACTCGAACACGTACACCCGGTCGGCCTGGCGGACCGCCGAGAGCCGGTGGGCCACGATGAGCGTGGTCCGCCCGGCGAGGAACTCCCGCAGGGCGTCGTGCAGGCGCCCCTCGGTCTCGGCGTCGAGCGCCGAGGTCGCCTCGTCGAGGATGACCACGCTGGGGTTCGCGAGCACCATCCGGGCGACCGCCAGGCGCTGGCGCTGCCCGCCCGAGAGGCGCACGCCCTGGCGCCCGACCACGGTGTCGAGGCCGCTCGCGAGCGTCTTCACGTCCGCCGCGAGCTGGGCGACCTCGAGGGCCTTCCACACCGCCCCGTCGGGCACCTCGCGCCCGAGGGTCACGTTGCTGCGCACGGTGTCGTTGAAGAGCGCCGGGTGCTGCAGGACGGTCGCCACGTGCTCGCGGACCACGTCGAGCCCGATGGAGGTGATGGGCACGCCGCCGTAGGCGAGCGTCCCGCACTCCGGGGGGTAGAGCCCCAGGAGCACTTGGACCAGGGTCGACTTGCCGCCGCCGCTCGCGCCCACCAGCGCGACCTTCTCCCCCGGGGCGATGACGAGCGAGAGGTGGTCCAGCACGAGCGGGCCGCCGGCGTAGCGAAAGCACACGTCCCGCACCTCCACCCCGACCGTCGGCCGGCCGGCGAAGGGGTCCTCGACGTGGGGGTAGCGCGGCTCCTGTTCCAGGGCGAGGAGCCGGTTGATGCGCCCGAGCGCGGCATTCGCGCTGAAGTAGGAGTACTGGATCCCCAGCACCTCCTGCACCGGACCCATCATGAACCAGAGGTAGCCGAACACCGCCATCATCCCGCCGACCGTCAGGTCCGAGAACGCCACCAGCAGCATGCTGACCCCCCGGAACACCTCGAAGCCGGTGAGGAAGGTCAGGAACGACAGCCGGTTCGCGGCGTCGCTGCGCCAGGCGTAGCGCCCGGCGTTGTCGCGGACCTCGCGCGCCCGCTGCATCACCCGCCCGAGGTAGTGGCCCTCGCGATTGGCGGCGCGGACCTGCTGGATCGCGTCGAGGGTCTCGGTGAGGGCCTGCTGGAACACCTCGAAGGCCTGGTTCTCCCGGCGCTTGAGCTCCTTCACCCGCTTGCCCAGCGCAATGGTGAGGTAGACCACGAAGGGGTTCGTGAACAGGATGAAGAGCGCGAGAGGCCAGTGCATCCAGAGGAGCACCGCGGCGACGCCCACGAGCGAGAGCACCGCCACCAGGAACTTGCCCACCGAGCTCGCGATGAACTGGTCGAGCGCCTCCATGTCGGTGACGAAGTGCGAGGCCACCGCGCCGCTGCCGAGCGATTCGTACTCCGCCATCGACACCCGCTCGAGCCGCCCCAGCAGGTCCCGGCGCATGCGGTAGGTGGCGTCCTTGGCGATGGTCGTGAACTCCCGCGTCTGCCACACGCCGAGCGCGGTCGAGCCCGCCCGCAGGGCGATGGTCACCAGCATCATCACGCCGATGTAGAGCGCAGGGCCGTGCCAGGCCGCCGGGAAGATGCGGTCGAGCACGCCGACGAGCCAGCCGGGGCGCCCCAGCAGCACCTCGTCCACCAGGAGCGGCATCAGGAGCGGGATAGGCACCGAGACCAGCGCCCCGGCAAGCGCGATCAGGTTCGCGGTGACGAGCTCCCGGCGGTGCGCGAGCGCCACCGTGAGGAGCGTGCGCCAGGTGTAGCGGTCGGGTGCGGGCGGTGACGCGCCGCCCCCCCGCGACTCCCTCGGCTGGTCTGACACTTCGCCCTCCCGGTGGGCGGGACCCAGGTCATTTGCCCGTGTCGCCCGAACTTACATTCGCGCCGACACCATTACCAGCGGCGGCGGAGGCCGTGGTGGCGGGGTGCGGCCGTGGGGGGTGTCGGGAAACCGACTCCTTGCTGTCGGGAGTCTTTACAGGCGGCCTCCAGTGCCCTTCGCTGGGAACGCGCGTGGCTCGTTAACCCTTTGACGGGCCAGCCCATGGCGCACCGTGGCGCGAATCGTGCTTGATCTGAGGCAAAGTTTCGTGCGGCGGCCATCCGGGGCTGAGACCGGGCGCACACTCGCCGGGCATCGGCAGACCCGGGCAAGCGGGACCCGCGTGGTAGACTCGGAGCCGTATGGGGGACCCGGAACCCCTGCCGGCTCAAGGTGGAACAAGGCCTGCCGCTTGAATCAGGTATCAGGCTACGGAGCGATGGCAGTCATGAAAGCGAAGGACGAGAGTTCGACCCCTGTGGGCACCTCTCCCACGGCGGCTGACGGACCCACCACGGAAATTCGCGACGGGACAGACCGCCATCGGCGCCGCCTGATTCGGGGCGCGTCTGCCCTGCCGATGCTGTTAACCCTGCGGAGCAAGGGCCTGGCGGCGCAGAGTTGCACGGGGGCCCGGTATGAGCAGGACAAGAACGTATATCCACCAAACAATGCGTTTACGCTAGGCGAAAATGATGTTGCCCTAAAGAGTCTGGAGCGCTGTCAGGTAGGCGGTCTGACCGATGACCACGAAAAAATCTACCGTGGCACTGAAGTAGCGCTTGGAACCGACTGCTGGAACGCAAAAGTGACCGCCAACGGCGAGACGATTACCTGTGACGGAACCAACAACCCCGACAAGGGATACTACTGCTGTAACGTTGAGATTGCTGTCGTCAGTGGCGCGGCGTGGGCCTCGATCGTAGAGAGAGGACCCTGATCCGTTCCAAATTACCTGCAGCAACTGTTCCTGAGTTATGTGCTGAAAGTCTTGTGACATCGGATGCGGCTGTAGCTCCCCGAGACCACGTGCAGCAAGCGCAGCGCCACCCCCTGATGTGGTTCGACTGGCCGGACGGCCATGCCGTTTATCAGCGCAGTTCTGGGGAAACCCATTTCCTGAACGACATCGGAGGCCCACTCCTTCGCTGCCTTTCCGAGGAGGAGGCAGACAACACAACGGTCTGGCGCTGTGTTGAGAAGGTCTTGGGAGAACCAAGGACCGACGCCCTGTCCGCTCAGGTCAGGCCACTGCTAGAGCGCTTCGACGAACTGGGACTTGTCAGAAGAACTGCCCCCCGCTGATTTGCCTTCCACGTTCTCCGGCTGGCCACCCGGTCGTTTGCACGAGCAGTTGGGCCACGCTGGGCTCGTGGCCAGGATGGGGCCGTTCGCCATCCGCCTCCGTGTCCCCTTCGCGCCTCTCGTCGACTGGCTGCAACAGCTCTACGCCGACTACCCGGTCCTGGATGACGAGGCCCTCGTGGACCTGCACGTGGGTCTCGGCCCCCCGAGTCCCCTGAGGCGCTGGGTCAAACCGACCGTTCGCTTCACCATCGACGGCCGGTCACCCTTTCCCGACAGTCCAGCAAACCACGCCCCCCCCACGTTGGAGTGGGGCATCAACTGGGGTATCGCCACCCGCGCGAACCACCTGCTGATGCTGCACTGCGCCGCGATCGAGCGGGACGGGCGGGCGATGCTCTTCCCGGCCTGGCCGGGGCACGGCAAGTCGACGCTCTGCACCGCGCTCGTCCACTCCGGCTGGCGGCTCCTCTCGGACGAGTTCGGGCTGGTGCGCCCCGAGGACGGCGCTATCCTTCCGATCCCGCGGCTCATCCCGTTGAAGAACGAGTCGATCGAGGTGATCCGGAGCTTCGCCCCCCAGGCCTTCATCGGCCCTTCGTTCTACGGCACCCGCAAGGGCACCGTGGCCCACGTGCGCCCGCCGGCGGAGAGCGTGGAGCGCCAGGACGAGGTGGCGCGGCCGGGGTGGCTCGTCTTTCCCCGCTGGGTCAAAGACGCGCCGCTCAAGCTGGAGCCCATGCCGAAGGCGCAGTCCTTCCTGATGGTCGCGACCAACGCCTTCAACTACGAGGTCCTCGGCGAGACTGCCTTCCGGCTCGTGGGCGACATGGTCCGGACCTGCGAGTGCTTCTCGCTGACCTACTCCGATCTCGACGAGGCGGTGACCGCGCTGGACCGGCTCACCCGCGGCGCCCATGGGTGAGGCGAGCGCCCAGGCCGCGCGGGCCCGCCGGCTGCTGCTGGGCGCGCTGAAGGCGCCCGGGGATCTGCCTGCGCTCCCCCTCGCGGACTGGGACCTGCTCCTGCGGGTCGCGCGCCGCGCCCGGCTGCTCGGGCGCATCGAGGCCGACCTCGCGGCGGCGGACCTGCTGGGCGCCATCCCGGAGCGGGCCGGCAATCACCTGCGGGCCGCGCGCAACGTCGTCGCCCACCGCCACACCCTGACCACCTGGGAGGTGGACCGGATCCTCTGGGGGCTCGAGGGCGTGGACGTCCGGCCGGTCCTCCTGAAGGGCGTCGCCTACGTGATGGCCGGGCTGCCGCCCGCGCGCGGAAGGCTCTTCGCCGACGTGGATCTGATGGTGCCCGAGGCCCGCATCGAGGAGGTCGAGAAGACCCTCCTGGGACGGGGCTGGTTCCGCAAGGCGCTCGACCCCTACGACGAGCGCTACTACCGGGTCTGGAGCCACGAGATCCCGCCGCTCCGCCACCGGGAGCGCGAGACTGAGATCGACATCCACCACACGATCCTGCCCCGCACGAGCCGGCTGAAGCCGGACCCGGCGCTGCTCTTCGCGGCCGCCCGACCGCTCCCGGCGCTCGCCGCCCGTTCGGGGGCAAGCCCTGACCCGCTTCTGCCGGCCGACCCCCGGCTCCAGGTGCTCGCCCCCGCGGACATGGTCCTGCACTCCCTGGTCCACCTCTTCCTGGAGGGCGACCCCCAGGACGGGCTGCGTCTGCGGGACCTGGTGGACGCCCACGACCTGCTCCGGCACTTCGGCGCGGAACCCGACTTCTGGGGCAGCCTCGTGCCCCGGGCCCGGGAGCTGGGCCTGACCCGGCCCCTGTACTACGGGCTGCGCTACGCCCGGCGGCTCCTCGGCGCCGACGTGCCCCACGCGGTGCGGGCCGCGGCGAAGAAGGCCGCACCGCCCGCGCCCGTTCGGGCCCTGATGGACCGCCTCGTCCCGCTCGCCCTCTTCCCCGAGCACCCCGATTTCCCCCGCCGGCGCGCGGCCCGCGCCCGGCTCCTCATCTACGTCCGCTCCCACTGGCTGCGCATGCCGCCGCTGCTCCTGGCGCGGCACCTGGGGTACAAGGCGTGGCTGCGGGTGCGGCGGGTCCCACGCAAGGTGGAGCTGACGCAGCTCGACCTGAAACAGTAGGCGCCGCCGCCGGCCCACACGCCGGGCCCCCAGCCTTCGCCCTGTGTTATGTTGGTCGCGGGACCACCAAGGGGGGAACGACAATGAGAGTCCTGTTGTCTCTGATGGGGAGCGTGGCCGGCTGGGCCGGGATCCTGGTCTGCCTCGCCGCAGGTGCCCTGCGGGTGGGGGGGAGCTTCCATTTCGGGGGCTATGAGCTGAACACGATCTTCCTCGCCGGGCTGGCGCTGCTCGTCGCCGGCGCATTCGTGAAGCTCGAGGCGCTCGCCATCAGCAAGTGAGAATCGCACGAGGGTAGGAATCGCATGAAGCACCACCGTCTGCCCACCGTCCCCGTTTCTGACCTCGTCTCCGGCCTCGTCTCCGGCCTCGCGGCCCGGGTCGTCACGGTCCTCGTCGGCGGCCTCCTCTCGGGGTCCGTCCTGGCCCAGGCCGGCGCCTGGCAGGGTCAGCTCAAGGACGGCGGCCAGGTGCAGATGGACCCCCAGACCCGCCGGCCCGTGGTCACGACACCCCAGGGCGTCACGACCCAGCTCTGGGACGGGGTGCACCGCATGCAGGACGGCTCGACGGTCACGGTTCGCTCAGGCGTGGCCGTGCCTTCCCCGCAGGGGGGCGCGACACCGGCCCCGGTCCTGCCCCAGGTGACCATACTGCCGGAGACCGGGAAGGCCGAGGCGCCGGTCCCCGCGCACGTCACCAGCGACCCTGCGGCCGCGTGCCTCGTGCTCCTGCGCAAGGCCTGCGGCCTGCACGACGAGTGCCGCGACCAGGAATCCTGCGGCCACGCCCAGCAGTTGCACCGGTTCGCCCGGGACGAAGCCGCCGAGGCGGCCCGCGGCGGCTCGCGGCTCGCCGGCCGGGCCGTGGAGACGGTGCGCCAGTGCGAGCAGGCGCTCGCCGACGAGGCCCTGTTCAAGCCGTGCGGGCTGTCCCAGCGCGGGGCCGTGCCCACGCCGTGCGAGCGGCTGGTGGACCGTGTCTGCGGGCCCCAGGGCGCGTGCGACGCGAGCCCCGCCTGCGGACCCTCGAGGCAGCTGGCGGAGACGGAGTACGGGGAGCGGGCGGCGAGTCAGTACCCCGACGCCCTCACGGCAGCGAGCGGAGAGTGCAACCAGGCGCTGCAGGACCGGGAGTTCTTCGTCCCCTGCCAGGCGCGATAGAAAGGCGATAGACGGGGGCGCGCAGCCCCCGCCTATCGCAGCCCCCGGCTATCGGAGCAGGCTCGGTGCCGGAGCCTCTCGGAGCGCCCCCGCCTGCCGTCTCTCAGAGCAGCCCGAGCTGCAGCTTGGCCTCGTCGGTCATGCGGTCCATGGTCCAGGGTGGCTCCCAGACCACGTCCACCAGGACGTCGGTGACACCGGGCACGCGGCGCACGGCCGCTTCGACCACGTCGGGGAAGGTCTGGGCGACGGGGCAGCCGGGGGCGGTGAGCGTCATGTCCACCTCCACGGCGCCCTTCTCGTCCACGTCGCAGCGGTAGACGAGCCCCAGGTCGTAGATGTTGACGGGGATCTCGGGGTCGAACACCGTGCGCAGGGCCTCGACGACCCGCGCCTTCAACGCCTCCGCCGCCGCCTCCGCCACCGCCGCCCCCGCACCCGCCTCGGCCATCCCTGCGGCCTGCACGCTCTCGCCGATGTCCGACATTCCTCTGGCCTCCGCCATCGCGCCGGGCCCCGCCATCCGCCCGCTCTCGGCCTACCCCACCCGCGCGCCCCGAACCGGCAGCGGCGGAACCCCTGCCCTCACTCCGTCGTCACCGTCCCGCCCGGCTCGTGCAGCGCGGCCCGCAGGGTGTGCCACGCGAGCGTGGCGCACTTGACCCGCATCGGGTACTCCTTCACCCCTTCGAGCACCGCCAGCTTGCCGAGGCGCGCGGACTGCGTGCCGCCCGCGCCCTCCGTCAGCACGTCGCGGACCACCTCGACGAGCGAGTCCGCCTCCGCGACCGGGCGGTCCATGATCGCCTGCGTCATGAGCGAGGCCGAGGCCATGCAGATCGCGCAGCCGTGGCCCTCGAAGCCCACGTCCCGGACCACGTCGTCCTCGACCCGCAGGTGCACCTGCACCTCGTCGCCGCAGAGCGGGTTGAAGCCGTGGGCGTGGCGGTTCGCGCCGGCGGGGTTCTTCGGGTAGTTCCGCGGGTGGCGGTTGTGATCGAGGATGACCTCTTCGTAGAGGTCGCGCAGATCGCTCATCGCGCGAAGACCTCGCGGACCTTGCGCAGCCCCGCGACGAGCGCCTCGACCTCGGCAAGCGTGTTGTAGAGCCCGAACGAGGCCCGCGTCGTCGCCGGCAGCCCGAAGCGCTCCATCACCGGCATCGCGCAGTGGTGGCCCGCGCGCACCGCGATGCCCTGGCGGTCGAGGATGGTGCCCACGTCGTGGGGGTGCACGCCGTCCAGCACGAAGGAGACGAGGCTCGCCTTGTCCCGCGCAGTCCCCACGATCCGGAGCCCCGGCAGATCCGAGAGGGCGGCCGTCGCCGCCTCGAGGAGCCGGTGCTCGTGCGCGGCGATCGGCTCGAGGCCGAGGGCCTCCACGTAGGCGATGGCGGCGGCGAGCCCCACCGCCCCTGCCACGTTCGGCGTGCCCGCCTCGAATTTCATGGGCAGCGCCGCCCAGGTGCTCTCCTGGAAGGTGACGCGGCGGATCATCTCGCCGCCGCCCTGGTAGGGCGGCATCGCGTCGAGCAGCGATTCCTTGCCGTAGAGCGCCCCGATCCCCGTGGGGCCGTACACCTTGTGGCCCGAGAAGGCGTAGAAGTCGCAGTCGAGCGCCTGCACGTCGATGCGCACGTGGGGGGCAGCCTGCGCCCCGTCGACCAGCACGGGGATCCCGTGGGCGTGCGCGGCCTCGATCATCGCGCGCACCGGGTTGACGGTGCCGAGCGCGTTCGACACGTGGCCGACACCCACGATGCGCGTGCGCGGGCCGAGCAGGCGCAGGTATTCCTCGAAGAGCAGCTCCCCGCGGTCGTTGCACGGCACGACCTTCAGCACTGCGCCCGTTTCGCGCGCGGCGAGCTGCCAGGGCACGATGTTGGCGTGGTGCTCGAGCTGGGTCAGCAGGATCTCGTCGCCCTCGCGCAGGCGCGGCCGGGCGTAGCTGTGGGCCACCAGGTTGATGGCCTCGGTGACCCCGCGCACGAACACCACCTCGCGCGGGCTCGCCGCGCCGAGGAACCCCTGCACCGCGGTGCGGGCGCGGTCGAAGGCCCGGGTCGCGCGCTCGCTCAACGCGTGCACACCCCGGTGGACGTTCGCGCAGTCGTGCTCGTAGAAGTGCACCTCGGCGTCGATCACCGCGCGCGGCTTCTGCGTGGTGGCGCCGTTGTCGAGATAGGCGAGCGGGTGGCCGTGGGCGCTCTGGTGCAGGGCCGGAAAGTCGGCGCGCACGCGCTCCACGTCGTAGCCGGCGGAAGCGGGCGCGGCGGGGGATGCAGACGGGGATGCGGCGGAGCTTCCGGCGGAGGTCACGGTGAAGGGCACGGCGGGGGTCGGGGTGGACGGGGTGTCAGGGCTCATGGGCTCACCTGCGCGCTCTCGGGACCGGGGACGTGGGTGACGATGAGCCGCTCGAGCCGCTCGCGCACCGCGTCGATGGACATCCGGTCGATCAGGTCCTGGGCGAAGCCGCGGGTGAGAAAGCCCTGGGCGGCGCCCTCGTCGATGCCGCGCGAGCGCAGATAGAACAGCATGTCGGCGTCCAGCTGACCCACCGTCGCGCCGTGGCTGCACTTCACGTCGTCGGCGTAGATCTCGAGCTCCGGCTTGGTGTCCACCTCGGCCTCGCGCGAGAGCAGCAGGTTCTGGCTCGACTGCTGGGAGTCGGTCTTCTGGGCCCCGGGCCGCACGAGGACCCGGCCGTTGAACACGCCCCGGGCGCGCCCGCCCAGGATCCCCTTGAAGAGCTCGCGGCTCGTGCCCCGCGGCGCGGCGTGATCGACGGTGGTGTGGAAGTCCACGTGCTGGCGGCCGGCGGCCATGTAGAGTCCGTTCAGCGTGCACTCGGCGCCCTCGCCCTCGAGCGTCGCGGCGATGTCGTTGCGCGTGATCCCGCCTCCGAGCGCGACCGAGTGCGACGTGTAGCGGCTGTCCCGCCCCTGGCGGACCTCGAGCCGCGCCACGTGATGGGTGGTCACCGCCTCCTCCTGCAACTGGAAGTGCTCGAGCGAGGCGCCCTCGGCGAGCACGACGGTCGTCACCACGCTGGTGAGCCCCGCCCCACTGCGGAGCGAGCCGAAGGACTCGATGACCCGCGCCTGCGCGCGAGGGCCGAGCGAGATGACCGTGCGCAGATTGGCGAGCGCGGGCTCCGCAGCGCCGACCCCGAGATAGACGAGGTGCACGGGCCGCTCGAGCACGACGCCCGCCGCCACCTCGAGCCACACGCCGTCCTCGAGGAACGCCTGATGGAGCGCATCGAAGCCGGTGCGAAGGGCGAGGCCCGAGAGCGCGGCACGCGCCCGCTCGGTCGTCCCGGCGAGCACCCGCACCAGGCTTGCGAGCTCGACCCCCTCCGGGAGCGGACCCGTCTCGGAGAGCTCTGCCGCATAGCGCCCGTTCACGAACACGAGCCGGTGGGCGTCGAGCCCCGGGAACAGGAACGGCGCGAGCGCTTCGGGCGCGGGGACGGGCGCCGGCTGGGCGACCCGGAAACCCTGCGCCGCGATGGGCGCAGTGCTCGTGTACCTCCACCGCTCGTCGCGCGTCGAGGGGAAACCGAGGTCCGCGAACCGCGCGATCCCCTCCTCGCGGAGCTCCCTCAGCCAGGCGGTACCCGCGCCCGCCAGCGACCCGGCCGCGCGCGTGTGCTCGCCGAGGTAGTGCTCGACCGCCGCCTCCGCCCCGCCGCCACCGGCGGGCGCGCCCCCTGCGCGCGCGCTCATGCCGCAGTGACCCCCTGCTGCTGGATCCACCCGTAGCCGTGGCGCTCGAGCTCCAGGGCGAGGCTGCGGTCACCGCTCTTCACGATGCGCCCGCCCGCGAGCACGTGCACCTGGTCCGGCACGATGTACTCGAGCAGGCGCTGGTAGTGCGTGACCACGAGCATGGAGCGCTCGGGCGATCGCAGCGAGTTCACGCCGTCGGCCACGACCTTCAGGGCGTCGATGTCGAGCCCCGAGTCGGTCTCGTCGAGGATGGCGAGCTTCGGCTCGAGCATCGCCATCTGGAAGATCTCGTTGCGCTTCTTCTCGCCGCCGGAAAAGCCCTCGTTCACCGAGCGCTTCAGGAGGTCGTCCTTCATCTTCACGACCTTCATCTTCTCGCGCACGAGCTGCATGAAGTCCATCGCGTCGAGCTCTTCCAGGCCCCGGTGCTTGCGCCCGGCGTTGACGGCGGCCTTCAGGAAGTAGGTGTTGTTCACCCCGGGGATCTCCACCGGGTACTGGAAGGCGAGGAAGATCCCCTCGCGGGCCCGGATCTCCGGCGCCATGCCGAGGAGGTCCTTGCCCTCGAACGTCACGCTGCCGCGGGTGACGGTGTAGCCCTCGCGCCCAGCCAGCACGTGGGAGAGCGTGCTCTTCCCGGAGCCGTTCGGCCCCATCACGGCGTGCACCTCGCCGGCGCGGATGCTGAGGTCGATCCCCATGAGGATCGGCTTGCCGTCCACTTCGACGTGAAGGTCTCTGATCTCCAGCATCAGCAGCTTCTCCCGTTCCGGAATCTCGTCAACCGCAGAGACATATGGTTCACTCGCCCTAGCCCACCGCGCCCTCGAGGCTCACCCCGAGCAGCTTCTGCGCCTCGACCGCGAACTCCATCGGCAGCTCGCGGATGACCTCCTTCGCGAAGCCGTTCACGATGAGCGACACGGCGTCCTCGGCGGAGATCCCCCGCTGGGCGCAGTAGAAGAGCTGGTCCTCGCCGATCTTCGAGGTCGACGCCTCGTGCTCCACCCTCGCCGTGGGGTTGGCGACCTCGATGTAGGGGAAGGTGTGGGCACCGCAGCGGTCACCCATCAGCAGCGAATCGCACTGCGTGTAATTGCGCGCGCCGTCGGCGGACTTCGTGATCTTCACGAGCCCGCGGTAGCTGTTCTGGGCGCGGCCGGCCGAGATCCCCTTCGAGATGATGGTGCTCGAGGTGTTCTTGCCGATGTGGACCATCTTGGTCCCGGTGTCGGCCTGCTGGTAGTGGTTGGTCAGGGCGACCGAGTAGAACTCGCCGACCGAGTGGTCGCCGCGCAGGATGCAGCTCGGGTACTTCCAGGTGATCGCCGAGCCGGTCTCGACCTGGGTCCAGGAGATCTTCGAGCGCGCCCCTCGGCACTCCCCGCGCTTGGTGACGAAGTTGTAGATCCCACCGCGCCCCTCCTCGTCCCCCGGGTACCAGTTCTGCACCGTGGAGTACTTGATCTGCGCGTCCTGGAGGGCCACCAGCTCCACCACCGCCGCGTGCAGCTGGTTCTCGTCGCGCATCGGCGCGGTGCAGCCCTCGAGATAACTGACGTAGCTGCCCTCGTCGGCGACGATCAGCGTGCGCTCGAACTGCCCGGTCTTCGAGGCGTTGATGCGGAAGTACGTGGAGAGCTCCATCGGGCAGCGCACGCCCTTCGGGATGTAGACGAAGGAGCCGTCCGAGAACACCGCGGAGTTGAGCGCCGCGAAGAAATTGTCGGTGGGCCACACCACGGTGCCGAGGTACTGGCGCACCAGCTCCGCGTGATCGCGCACCGCCTCGGAGAACGAGCAGAACACGATGCCGTGTGCGGCGAGCTTCTCCTTGAAGGTGGTGGCGACCGACACGCTGTCGAACACCGCGTCCACCGCGATCCCGGCGAGCGCCATCTGCTCCTCCAGCGGGATCCCGAGCTTCTTGTAGGTCTCGAGCAGCCGCGGGTCCACCTCCTCCAGGCTCTTCGGGCCGTCGGCCCGGGACTTCGGTGCGGAGTAATAGGAGATGGCGTCGTAGTCGATGGGGCCGTGGTGCAGGTGAGCCCAGGTCGGCTCGCGCAACGTCAGCCAGTGCCGGTAGGCCTTCAGGCGCCACTCGAGCATCCACTCGGGCTCGCCCTTCTTGGCCGAGATGAGGCGCACGACGTCCTCGCTCAGGCCAGGCGGCACGGTGTCCGCGTCGATGTCGGTGACGAACCCGTGCGGGTAGGCCTTGTGGACCAGCTCTTCGACGGTCTCGCTGGAGGCGGACATGTGCTCGTTCCCCTGCTGCTATCGACTCGCGCGGCGCACGGGCCGCACGGTGATCTCGCTCACCGGGACAACGCTCTCCCCGGCCGGCGGGACCACCATGTCCGCCAGGGACACCCCGGCCAGCGCGTGCCACACGGTATCGTTGATCCGCTGCCAGTTCGCGCGCACCGCGCAGTGCGACTCCTGGCTGCAGTTGCCCCCGTCGCTCGCGCACTCGGTGATCGCGAACGGCCCTTCGAGGGCGTCGATCACCTGCGCCACGGAGATCGCGGCCGGCATCCGCGCCAGGCGGTAGCCACCCTTCGACCCGCGGGCCGAAACCAGCAGGCCGGCGCGGGACAGCCGCTTCAGCACCTTGCTCACCGTCGGCACGGCCACCCGGATCGCGCCTGCCACGTCACCCGCCGCGTGCACCTGGGAGGGCTCCTGCGCCAGGTGGGTCATCACCACGATGCCGTAGTCGGTGAGCTTGCTCAGCTTCAACATCGGATGCTCGGCTCCGGCACGGTGGCGCGGGGCAGATCGCCATACGGGACCACTTTAGTCCTGATTCAGGCAAGGCACAAGAGGGAGGCGCCCGGGCGGTCCCGGGCGCCAACGGCTGGGGGCGCTCGCTACAGGCTCTCGCTACAAGCGCTCGGGCAGGTGCTCCCGGATCTCCGCGGGGGTGAGCCGGGTGATGTTCTTGTGCACCTCCCCGGCGACGGCCTGGGCGACCGTCTTCGGGAAGTGGGCCCGGAGCTCACCGAGGAAGGTGGGCGACGCCACCACGTACAGGCGCTCGAAGCGCCGGCCGTTCAGCGCGTCCTCCAGGTAGTCCGCGAGCTGGCGCGCGAAGCGCTGGTGCTCCTCCTTGCGGGGGTCGTCCTCGTGGCCCATGGAGTGCCCGCCGGTGCCGTCGCTGCCCTGCCGGCGGCCCGGCCGCTGGTCCGAGGTGAGCTCCTGCTCGCGCAGCCGGCTCTCGGTGTGCACGAAGTCCTGCACCTCCGTCAGGGCGCCCACGGGCTTCTCCGCCTCGAAGATGCGCGCGCGCGTGGTATCCGATACGAGCACCCAGGTCTTCGGCATGGCACCTCCTCTTGGCGATACAGGTTGGCGAGGCCCGGTGGCGGGCCCCGCAGGCGTCCCCCTGCGGGAAACGGCCTGCGCCGGAGCGACGATGGGCCCGGTTGATTTGAGTCTAACACAGGGTCCCGGAGGCAGCCGGCGGCGTCGGCCGGGTCCCCGGGGATTGCATTGTCGGGATCGAAAGGTTAGGAATGACCCGGGAATTCTCCGGGCCCCCGGACTCTTCGCACGGTCCAGGGGCGGTCCACGGGCGGTCCAGGATTTGCGGGGGAGTGCCGCTATGTACCTGAAGCACCTACAATCGGGTGATCTGGTCGAGGTGCTCGACCTGGCCAGTCTGTTCGACCCGTTCAGGGGCGAGGTGGCAGGGCGCTACCACGCCGGGGAAGAGATGCAGGATGCCGTGGCGTTCAAGAAGTCGGACCTGGTGTTTCCCTCCGCGGAGCCGCTGCCGCGCTGCTGGACCGACCCCAGGTACAAGGAGAAAGACCTTCGCTAGGGACGTCCTCGCCCCTGCTGCGCAGGGCGCCGGCCGGGCTCTCGGAGGCGCGACCCCGGGACGGCCGGACGGGCCCCGCCCCGTGATGGCCCCTCTCCAGGCGCTGGGGTTCCTGGGGGGCGTGCTCGCGCTCGGCATCACCCTCGCCGCCGCGGCGAGCGCCCAGCCCTCGCCCTCGCCCCTCACCGGCAACGGGGGCCTGCGGGCGCTGTGCCTCCCCGTGGAGCCCTCTGCCCTCAGCTGCGACTTCCGTCTGGCGGACCCCGCGGACATCCGGGGCATCCAGGTGAGTGCGGGAGGCGTCACCCTCGCCCCCGCCACCTGGGAGTCCTACCCGAGCCCCCGGTCGATCACCGCCGTCCTCCTGCTGGTCGACTCCAGCGGGACCGCCCGTCAACTGCACCTGGCGCAGGGGCTCCAGGACCTCACCACCGTGCTCGAGGCGGCCCCCGCGCACCTGCGGTTCGGGCTCGCCAGCTTCGACAGCGAGCTCACGGTGGCCGTGCCGATCGGGGAGTCGCGCACCGTGGTACGCGACGCAGCCGCCCGCATCGCGCCGACCGAGCGCCCCACCGAGCTCTTCCGGGTGGCCCTCGAGGCCCTGAACGTCCTGGCCGCGACGCCGGCCGACCGCCGCGCACTGTTCCTGTTCTCGGACGGCCTCGCCGAGGACCGGGCCTACTTCCACCAGGACGTGGTCTCCGCCGCGAAGGCCCGAGGCATCGCCATCGTGGGCTTCGGCTACCCGCGCTCCCCCGTCCAGGCGGTCGCCCTGCAGACCCTGCGCCGGCTGAGCGAGGACACCGGCGGGACCTTCCTCGCCGCAGACGCCTCGGGCCGCGTGCCTGGCGAGGCCGTGCCCCCCGTGTTCCGGGCGCTGGACAGCGGCGGCACCCTGCGCGCGGGTCTCGCCCCGGCGCTCGCCGCCGGAGTCGGCGGGCCCACCCGGGTTCAGCTCACCGTGCAGACCTCCCGGGGCAGCGCCGAGGGCCACACCCAGGTGGAGCTCCCCGCAGCCTCCGGGCCCTCGCTCTCCCCGTCGCGGCCCCAGGCCGAGGTGCCGGTCGAGCCCGCGCGTCGCCCCGCCCCGACTTCGACTTCGACTTCGACTCCGAGTCCGGCCCCGAGTCCGAGTCCGGCCCGGGGATTCGTCTTCGACTACCGCGTGGTGCTCGGCGCCCTCGCCGCCGCGGTGCTCATCCTCGCGTGGGCCCTGCGCCGGCGCTCCCCGGGCCGCGCCCAGCGCCGCACCGGGAGCGAGGCGCCCGCGGGCCACCTGCACTTCCGCGACCAGCCCGAGCGCGAGGGGTTCCCCATCGTGGGACCCAGGGTCCGCATCGGGCGCCAGCGCGACAACGACCTGGTGCTCGGGGACGCGTCGGTTTCCCGCCACCACGCCGAGATCCATGTCGGCAACGACGGCTCGCTGACGCTCGTCGACCTGGACTCGCTGAACGGGGTCTTCGTGAACGAGCGGCAGGTGAAGAGCGCCGGTCTCGCGGACGGCGACTCGGTCGAGATCGGGGACGTCCGGTTCGTCTTCAGCGAGCGCACGGGCGCCCCCGCGGAGCCCCGGCGCGCGCCGGGGGCAATACTGGAGCAGACCGGCATCGCACGGGCCTCGGACCTGCCCACCTCCCTGCACTGAGGCTGCGTCTCTGGACCGAAGCTGCGGCGGCGCGCACCGAGCCTGCGCCGGCTGCGTCAGCGAGAGCGCAGTCCGGCGGCGAGCGCCTCCAACCGGGCCGGGATGCCGGCGCCGGGCAGTTGCGAGAGCAGCCAGCCGAGGCCGGCGCCGAAGGCGTTGGCGAGCATGTCCTGCACCTCGAGCTGGCGCACTCCGCCCGCCTGCTGCAGAAACTCGAGCCCCACGCCCATCGCGACGAAGGCCAGGGCGTAGCCGCTGCGGGCCCGCCCTGAGTAGATCCCCCCGAACCAGAGGGCCAGCACCAGGTAGCTCACCACGTGTTCGAGCTTGTCGCTCTCGGCGGGGAGCGCCTCGGGCGGCGACGGCGTGAGGCTTCCCCAGACCACGAGGGCGACGAGCAGCCAGCCGACCGTCACCCAGAGGGCGCGATGACGAAGCGGACGGGACAAGGTACCCCTCATGGCAGAGGTATTCGCGGGACCATCGACCCTATACTTACGCTGGATCGGGCTGTCCGATGGCCCGAAGGGAGCGTTTCAGCGAGGTCAGCCATGGGAACCTACCAGCACGTCCTGCTCGCGGTGGACTTCTCGAAGGAAGCCGATTACGTCGGTGCGCGGGCCGTCGCGCTGGCGCGGGAATGGGGCGCCCGGATCACCCTGCTCCACGTCGTCGCCCCAGTGTACCAGGAGCCCATCTACGAGGGCGTCACGACCCTGCCCCTCGACATCGAGGCCCAGCTGCTGGATTCGGCGCGCCACGCCATCGCGGACCTCGCCGTCCGGCTGGGCGTACCCGGGGCCGAGCGCCGGGTCGAGGTCGGGAGCCCGAAGACGGTCATCCTCGGCACTGCCGCGGCGCTGGGGGTCGACCTGATCGTCCTGGGCAGCCACGGCGTGCACGGCCTCGGCCTCTTGCTCGGCTCGACAGCCAACGGCGTGCTGCACGGGGCCCGCTGCGACGTGCTCGCGGTTCGGGTCGCGAGCTGAGCCCCGAAAGCCCCGCGAAGCCTCTGCGAAGCCTCTCAAGGAAACCCAGCAGGAGAAAATCTCCATGTCGGAAGACAAGATCTACGAAGTCCCTGCCAACATCGCGGCGCGCGCCTACCTCGACGACCCGCAGTACCAGGCGATGTACGCACGCTCCGTGGAAGACCCGGAGGGCTTCTGGGCCGAGCAGGCGGAGAAATTCGTCACCTGGGGCCGGCGCTGGGACCGCGTCCTCGACTGGGACTACCACCGCGGCCACATCCGCTGGTTCGAGGGCGGGAAGCTCAACGCGAGCTACAACTGCCTCGACCGCCACCTCAAGGAGCGGGGCGACCAGGTGGCGATCATCTGGGAGGCGGACGACCCGGCCCGCGACCGCAAGATCACCTACCGGGAGCTGCACCAGCAGGTCTCCAAGCTCGCGAACGTGCTCAAGGCGCGCGGGGTGAAGAAGGGCGACCGCGTCAGCATCTACCTCCCGATGATCCCGGAGGCCGCCGTCGCCATGCTCGCCTGCGCGCGCATCGGCGCCGTCCACTCCGTGGTCTTCGGCGGGTTCTCCCCGGAGGCGCTGAAGGACCGCATCCTCGACTCCGACTGCAAGGTGCTCATCACCGCCGACGAGGGCATGCGCGGCGGGCGCCGGGTGCCCCTGAAGGCCAACGCCGACAAGGCGCTGCTGTCCTGCCCCCACGTGCACACCGCCATCGTCGTGCGGCACACCGGGGGCGATGTCGCCTGGCGCGAGGGCCGCGACGTCTGGTACCACGAGATGATGGAGCACGTCTCGGCCGACTGCCCGGTCGAGGAGATGGACGCCGAGGACCCGCTCTTCATCCTCTACACCTCGGGCTCCACCGGCAAACCGAAAGGGGTGCTGCACACCACCGGCGGGTACCTGGTCTTCGCCGCGATCACGCACCGCTACGTCTTCGACTACCACGACGGCGACATCTACTGGTGCACGGCAGACGTGGGCTGGGTCACCGGCCACACCTACATCGTCTACGGGCCGCTCGCGAACGGCGCCATCACGCTCATGTTCGAGGGCGTGCCGAACTACCCGGACGGCTCGCGCTTCTGGCAGGTGGTCGACAAGCACAAGGTCAACACCTTCTACACCGCCCCGACCGCGATCCGGGCGCTCATGCGCCTCGGCGACGAGCCGGTGCAGGCGACCAGCCGCGCCTCCCTGCGCCTGCTGGGGTCGGTCGGCGAGCCCATCAACCCCGAGGCGTGGGAGTGGTACCACCGGGTGGTGGGCGACCACCGCTGCCCCGTCGTGGACACCTGGTGGCAGACCGAGACCGGCGGGATCCTGATCACGCCGCTCCCCGGCGCGACCCCTCTGAAGCCCGGCTCCGCGACCCGTCCGTTCTTCGGGGTGAAGCCCGCCCTCGTGGACAACGAAGGCCGTCTGCTCGACGGAGAGGCCGCCGGCAACCTCGTGATCACCTTCCCCTGGCCCGGCCAGATGCGGACCGTGTTCGGTGACCACCAGCGCTTCATCGACACCTACTTCCGCGCCTACCCCGGGATGTACTTCACGGGGGACGGGGCGCGCCGCGACAAGGACGGGTACTACTGGATCACCGGGCGGGTGGACGACGTCATCAACGTCTCCGGTCACCGCCTCGGAACCGCGGAGGTGGAGAGCGCGCTCGTGCTGCACGACTCGGTCGCGGAGGCCGCGGTCGTCGGCTACCCCCACGACATCAAGGGCCAGGGCATCTACGCCTACGTCACGCTGATGGAGGGGATCGAGCCGAGCGAGGAGCTGCGCCGCGAGCTGGTGGGGTTGGTGCGCAGCGAGATCGGGGCCATCGCGACACCCGACGTCATCCAGTGGGCCCCGAGCCTGCCCAAGACCCGCTCCGGAAAGATCATGCGCCGCATCCTGCGAAAGATCGCCGCGAACGAGCTGGAGAACCTGGGCGACACGAGCACGCTCGCCGACCCGTCCGTGGTAGACAACCTGGTCGCCAATCGGGCCAACCAGTAGGCACATCACACCGCTTCCCCGGCGCCTCCGCCGGGGAAGCTCCGGGGAGACTCCGAAGTTACGGAAGTGGGGACACTCCGAGCACCGATCCGCGGGCGAAAAAAAACCCCGGGGCGTCGAAACGTCTCGGGGTTTTCACGTTAGGAGCCTGGCGGTGACCTACTTTCACATGGGGAGACCCCACACTATCATCGGCGCAGAGCAGTTTCACTTCCGAGTTCGGGATGGGATCGGGTGGTTCCCGCTCGCTAAGGCCGCCAGGCAAACCGGTATTGCCGCTGCAACTCACCGCACACAGGCGTCGAGCGCACCGGCTTGGATCGGAGGGCTGGAAAATCAGGCGGTATGTGCCGCTTCGCTTCTCAGGAACATCCACCAGCGCCCTGTTCAGGGACCAAACTGGTTGGGTGTTATATGGTCAAGCCTCACGGGCAATTAGTACCGGTAAGCTCCACGCATTACTGCGCTTCCACACCCGGCCTATCAACGTCGTAGTCTTCGACGACCCTTCAGGGACCTCGAGGGTCCAGGGAGATCTCATCTTGAGGGAGGCTTCCCGCTTAGATGCTTTCAGCGGTTATCCCGTCCGTACATAGCTACCCGGCTGTGCCACTGGCGTGACAACCGGAACACCAG
This sequence comes from Gammaproteobacteria bacterium, assembly GCA_017999615.1. Taxonomy (NCBI): domain Bacteria; kingdom Pseudomonadati; phylum Pseudomonadota; class Gammaproteobacteria; species Gammaproteobacteria bacterium. The sequence continues at coordinate 246,166 of JAGNLM010000002.1, forward strand.
AGGTACGTCCACTCCGGTCCTCTCGTACTAGGAGCAGCTCCTCTCAAATCTCCAACGCCCACGGCAGATAGGGACCGAACTGTCTCACGACGTTCTAAACCCAGCTCGCGTACCACTTTAAATGGCGAACAGCCATACCCTTGGGACCGACTGCAGCCCCAGGATGTGATGAGCCGACATCGAGGTGCCAAACACCGCCGTCGATGTGAACTCTTGGGCGGTATCAGCCTGTTATCCCCGGAGTACCTTTTATCCGTTGAGCGATGGCCCTTCCATACAGAACCACCGGATCACTAAGACCTGCTTTCGCACCTGCTCGACGAGTATGTCTCGCAGTCAAGCACCCTTGTGCCTTTACACTCACTGCGCGATTTCCGACCGCGCTGAGGGTACCTTCGTGCTCCTCCGTTACTCTTTGGGAGGAGACCGCCCCAGTCAAACTACCCACCATACACTGTCCCCGATCCGGATAACGGACCTAGGTTAGAACCTCAAACACGCCAGGGTGGTATTTCAACGTTGGCTCCACGAGAACTGGCGTCCTCGCTTCAAAGCCTCCCACCTATCCTACACAAGCCTGTTCAAAGTCCCGTGTAAAGCTATAGTAAAGGTTCACGGGGTCT
>JAGNLM010000002.1:251788-262558 GCA_017999615.1 Gammaproteobacteria bacterium
AACGAAGTTCGCGAAGCTCGGGGCCGAGCGCAGGCCGATGGGGAGCCAGAGCTGAACCGCCGGGGACGGGCTGCCGGCCTCAGGCCGGCCCGGGCCCCCGGTCGATCCGGGATCCGGCGGGGGAGACAAAGGCTGCTCAGCCACTGCCCGCCTCAGCTCGCGGGGCGAACGGGGCGCTCAGCGGCCCTGGGACGCAGCGATGGCCCGCTGCGTCCAGCGGTAGACGTAGTCGACGCCGCTCCACAGGGTCACGGCGCCGGCGAGCCAGACCAGTGCCACGACGAGCCCTTCGGGCAGCGGCACGCCCGCCAGCCGCCCGACCACCACGCCGAGCAGCAAGAGCTGCGCCGCGGTGGTCGCCTTGCCGGCCACGGTCGGCTCCATCTTCAGGCCCCCGACCAGCACCTGATAGGCGATGGCGCCGGCAACGATGACGACGTCGCGCAGGACCACCAGGGCCGTGAGCCATACCGGCAGGTGCCCCAGCCAGCCGAGGGCCAGGAACAGGGACACCAGCATGATCTTGTCGGCAAGCGGGTCCAGGATGGAGCCGACCTTGGACCCCCAGCCGAAGCGCCGGGCGAGGAACCCGTCCAGGGCGTCGGTGAGGGCCGCGAGCACGACCAGCCCGAGCGCGGTCCGGTAGTGCGAGACCCCGAGCGCCCACACGGTCGGCGGCACCAGCGCGATGCGCAGGACGCAGAGCGTGTTGGGCAGGAGACTCCAGCTCACGGTGACAACTGGAAGGCCCAGTCGGGGCTCCCCTCCACTGGAGCCAGGGCGCCGCCCGCCGAGAGCGAGCGCGAGATCGCCTCCCGGTCCCCGTTCGGCTTGACGTGGAAGGTCACGCGGCCCGGGTCGAGCTGCGCGGGTTGCGCGCTCTTCACCCCGCCCGAGGCGACGAGCTCCCGGCGCGCCCGCAGGTACGCCGTGTAGCTGTCCACGCCGGTCACCACCAGATTGGGCGGGGCCCGGCCGTCGGCCGCAGTCACCGCGCCAGCGGCAGCAGTGGCAGTGGCCGCAGCAGCGACCGGCGCCCCGGCGGTGGCCCCTTGCGCCGCTCCGCTCGCCGTGGCGGCGGATCCGGCCGGGGAGCCCTGCCCCGCCGCTCCACCCGAGGCCGCCTGGGCCGTCCCCGAAGCCTGCCCGGCGGGTGCACCCCTGGCGTACCGGGTCGCGACCGCGTCACCCACCCGGTCGAGCCCCTCCTCCACCACCTTCTCGAGCCGCTCGCCGTCGACGTTGAACTGCTCGGGCGTGCCGCCCGAGACCACGGTCCAGCGACTCTCCCAGAGGCCCGGCACGCGCTCGCGCGCCTGCCCGAGCACCACGACGTCCGCCGGATAGCGCCGGGACGCGGCGGTGACCCGGTCGACCGCACCGGCCTTGACGTCCTCGGCGCTCACCCGGCCGCGGTCCTCGCCGGCGAGCGAAGGCAGCGCCAGGGGCAGGCCCCGCGCCCGGGACCGGGACCGCACCACCGCATCCACGGCGGCCGAGTCGCCCGCGCCCAGGAGCTCGGGCTGCCCGTCGCGCTCCACGGCGAGCCACACCAGCGTCTGGGGCCGCACGTCACCCCACACCGGGAGCCCGGCCTGGCGCACGAGTTGGTTCACGGCGGCCGGGTCGTAGCGCGCCCAGAGCCGGCTCGAGGCGCCCGCCCCCGGTCGTGCGCCGCCGCCCGCGTCGGGGGCCGCCCCGTAGCCGTACTCCCGCACGTAGCGCGAGGGGCTCTGCAGGGCCCCGCTCAGGACCCCCGTGGGAGGCACGCGCCGCTGGCCCGAAACCCGCACCACCACCTCGAGCAGCCCCCGGCGCAGCGCCCGATCGCGCTCCGCCGCCGCCTGCCCGGCGACCGGCCCTTCCGTCTCGTAGAGCCCGCTCACGGTCGCTGCCGGCGGCGCGGCACTCCACGCCAACCCGAGAACGGCCAGCACCCCGCCTGCCAGAAAACGACTCACGCCCGCGTCCCACCTCTCGGTCAGAATGATGCCGCAAGCTATGCAAGCCCCCTCGGCAAGTCAAGGTTTGCGCGGTTTCGCGCGGGGCGACTAGCATATCCTCCATGACCACGAGCGAGCCGACGGCATGACCACGACCGACCCGACGGGCCTCACCTACCGGGACGCCGGTGTCGACATCGACCGGGGCAACCGCCTGGTCGAGCGCATCAAGCCCATCGCCGCAGCCACTCGCCGTCCCGGCGTGCTGCAGGGCCTCGGCGGGTTCGGGGCGCTCTTTGAGCTGCCGCTCGACCGCTACCGCCACCCCGTGCTCGTCTCGGGCACCGACGGCGTCGGCACCAAGCTCAAGCTCGCCATCGCGAGCGGCCAGCACGACGGGATCGGCATCGACCTCGTGGCGATGTCCGCGAACGACATCGTGGTGCAGGGCGCCGAGCCCCTCTTCTTCCTCGACTACTACGCCACCGGCCGGCTCGACCTCGAGGTCGCCACCCGGGTCATCGCCGGGATCGGCCGCGGGTGCGAGATGTCCGGCATGGCGCTCGTGGGCGGGGAGACCGCCGAGATGCCCGGCATGTACGCCGACGAGGACTACGACCTCGCGGGCTTCGCGGTGGGGATCGTGGAGCGTGACGCCATCATCGACGGCAGCCGGGTCACGCCGGGTGACGTGGTGCTCGGCATCGCCTCGAGCGGCCCGCACTCGAACGGCTACTCCCTCATCCGGCACGTGCTCGAGGTCTCCTGCGCGGACTTCGAGGAGGACGTGGAGGGCGCGCCGCTCATCGACCGCCTGATGGCGCCGACCCGGATCTACGTGAAGCCGCTCCTCGAGGCGATCCGCCAGGCCGACGTGCGCGCCCTCGCCCACATCACCGGCGGCGGCATCACCGAGAACCTGCCCCGGGTGCTCCCGCGCGGGACGCGGGCCGCGATCCGGGTCGACGCCTGGCCCCGCCCGGCGGTCTTCCGGTGGCTGCAGAAGACCGGCCGGATCGCCGAGAGCGAGATGCTCAGGACCTTCAACTGCGGCGTCGGCATGCTGGTCGTCGTACCGCCCTCCGCCGTGGACACCGTCGCCCGGGTCCTCACCACGGCGGGCGAGACCGTCTGGCCCGTGGGCGTCATCGAGGCCGACGAGGGCCCCGCGCCGCACGTGGTGTACCGGTGAAGCCGGACCGGCTGCCGGTCGTCGTCCTGATCTCCGGGCGCGGGAGCAACCTGAAGTCCATCCTCGACGCGGTGGCCGCCGGGCTGCCTGCCGAGGTGCGCTCGGTCATCAGCAACCGGCCGGGTGCGGGCGGGCTCGCCCACGCCGCCGCGGCCGGCGTGCCGACCGAGGTGGTGGACCACACCCGCTTCGCCACGCGGGAGGCGTTCGAGGCGGCCCTCACCGAGGCCATCGACCGCCACGCCCCGGGGCTGGTGGTGCTCGCCGGCTTCATGCGCGTGCTCGGGCCCGAATTCGTGCGCCACTACCGGGGCCGGCTCATCAACATCCACCCCGCGCTGCTGCCAGCCTTTCCCGGGCTCGACACCCACCGGCGCGCCATCGCGGCGGGCGCGGCCGAGCACGGGGCGAGCGTGCACTTCGTCACCGAGGAGGTGGACGCCGGCCCCGTCATCCACCAGGCCCGCGTCCCCGTGCACCCCGGCGACACCCCCGAGATCCTCGCCGCCCGCGTGCTGGAGCAGGAGCACCGGCTCTACCCCCAGGTCATCGGCTGGATCGCCGAGGGGCGGGTCCGCCTGGAGGGGGATCGGGTGGTCCGGAAGGACAGCGCGGCGGGGTGAGGCGAGCGGCCAGCAACACCGCCTTCAGGAACCCCCGAAGGATGTTCACCTCCGTGCGGTCGAGCCGCGCCCGGTGGAACAGCCGCCACAGCCGCCGCATCAGGTAGCGCGGCGCCGCCGGGTCGAGGAAGCCGATGGCCGTCGCGGTCTCCTCCAGGTGGGCAAGGAGCCCTTCCAGCTCCGCCGCGGTCGCAGGCCTGGCGTCCTCCGCCTGCGGCGAGGTCCGCCCCTCCGTCAGCGGATCCGGTCCGGCGACCCCAGCCACCCGGGCCACCTCCGCAGCCGCGATGTCCTCGGTTGACCCAGCCGCCGTCGCCGCCAGGGCCGCCACCCGCAGCTCGTACGCCACCACCTGCGCCGCAGCCGCCAGGTTGAGCGACGAATACTCCGGGTTGGCCGGGATCCGCAGGAGGTACTGGCAGCGCTCCAGCTCCCCGTTGGTGAGCCCCGAGCTCTCGCGCCCGAGCACCACCCCCACCGGCCCTCGCGCCGCCGCCTCCAGCAGCACGGGCGCGGCCTCCCGAGGGGACAGCTCAGGCCACTCCAGCGTCCGCCGCCGGGCGCTCGTCCCCACCGTCAGCACGCAGTCGGCGAGCGCCGAGGGGAGATCATCGAAAAGGGTGGCGTGATAGAGCACGTCGTCCGCCCCCGAGGCCCGGGCGGTCGCCTCGGCGCTGGGGAACTGCTCGGGCCGGACCAGGGCGAGCCGCGACAGCCCCATGGTCTTCATCGCCCGCGCCACCGCGCCGATGTTGCCGGGGTGGCTCGGCTCGACCAGGACGAAGCGAATGTTTCGGAGAGAGTCGAGAGACATAGGCCAGGGCCCAGGCGTGGTGCCGCTCCGCCCGGTCCAGGATGGCGACCAGCGCACCGGTGTCAGCGATGGCCCAGGGCGTGTCGACCGAGACCTTCCAGATGCTTCGGATTGGACCCGAGGTCGTCGATCCCGGAGTCGACGACGCCGCACACATCCTTCATGACGTCATAGAGGGTCGGCCGATCCCCACCCGCAGGCGGACCCCCCGGTGCCCCATCGAGGACCAGGCGAAGACCTTCCTCCACCAGGTCCTTGAGCTTGCGGCCGCGCAAAGCGGCCTCGGCCTTGGCCCTGCGGAACAAGTCGTCAGACAGTTCAACCGTTGTGCGCATAAATGCACATAACCATCTTTATGCTGGGACGTCAACGGCAACCTCTTGGAACGTCTCCCGCTGCCCCTCTCCCGTGGGAGGCGCGCCCTCGCGCCGATGCGGCGCCCCGGTCGCTGCTACAATGCCCGGCCACCCGACACGAGCTGCCTCCTCCGTGCACCCCCTTCTGACAATCGCCATACGCGCCGCCCGCGAGGCCGGCAAGGTCATCGTCCGGGAGATGGACCGGGTCGACGCCCTGGACGTCACCACCAAGGGGCTAAACGACTACGTGAGCGAGGTCGACCGCCGCGCGGAGCGGGCCATCATCGCCACCGTCCGGCGCAGCTATCCGGACCACGCGATCCTCGGGGAGGAAACGGGGGCGGACGGCGTGGACGACCACGTCTGGGTGATCGACCCCCTGGACGGCACCACCAACTACCTGCACGGCTTCCCGGTGTTCTCGGTCTCGATCGCGATCAAGTACCGGGGCAAGGTCGAGCACGGCGTCGTCTACGACCCCCTGCGCAACGAGCTCTTCACCGCGACCCGTGGCCGCGGCGCCCAGCTCAACAACCACCGCGTCCGGGTCAGTCGGCGCACGGGGCTGGAGGGCGCGCTTCTCGGTACCGGCTTCCCGTTCCGCGACCTGAAGGACCTCGACGCCTACCTGGCCATCTTCCGGGAGCTGCTGACGAAGACCGCCGGGATCCGGCGTCCCGGATCGGCGGCCCTCGACCTGGCCTACGTCGCCTGCGGGCGCCTGGACGGCTTCTGGGAGTACGGCCTGAAGGAGTGGGACATGGCGGCGGGCACACTGCTGATCCAGGAGGCGGGGGGGGCGGTCAGCGACTTCGAGGGCGGAGAGGCGTACCTCGCGACGGGCAACGTCGTCGGGGGCGGGCTGCGGGTGCAGGGGGCGATCCTGGAGGTGGTGAGGAGGCTCGGGGCCCGGCCCTCCGTGGTCGCCGATGCGGGGACCGAGTCCGTGGTCAGTGCGAGCCCGGCCTCGGAAGGCAATCCCGAGGAAATTACCGCGGCGGCCGCGGGGGAGCAGCCCGAGGCCCGGAAGACGGCGAGGATCCTCCGCAAACCCTCGCGGGCGCCGAGCAGACCTCGAGGCTCGTAGGGCGGCGGGCACCAGGGTGCGGTCCACCCGGCGCGGGATCAGGGCCCGACGAGCTGGTCATAGTCCGCATGGCTTCCAATCCAGAACCAGAGCAGGCCGTCGTCCACCTCAACAGCGAGGGCACGGTATCGCAGCCCTACGCGTACACGTACAGATCAGTTAACGCCCCCCTTCTGGAGGTGGAGCGAAGGATGCTCTGGATGGCGGCTCAGGAGCTCATGGCTCCGGTCAGCCACCCCTTGCACGGAAGCCGGCAACGCCCGATAGGCAGCCCGGAAGGAAGGGCTGGCGAAATGATTCACAGCTTGCTGGATCTGCCCGCCTTGTGATCGGCAATTGCCGCGTCGGCGAGGGCATGGAGCCTGCCGGAGGCCGCATCATTAGCGATCTGCTCGTCCCAGGCATCCGCGTCGAATCTCTCGTACCAGGCCCGGAAGAGCCTGAGCTGGTCCCGGGGCAGCCTTGAGACCGCCTTCTCGATGTCCTCCAGTGTCCTGGCCATCGTCGATGTCTCCTGCGGTTGACCTCTCAAAGCGCGGTCAGCGAACAGAGGTGGCCCCGGAGGCCTGCGCTTCCAGCCCGCCCTCCGCCTCCATGTGCGCCACCGCAAGCCGCTGCTTGCGCGCCGGCCAGGCGTCGGCGTCGAAGACCCGGGCGAGCGCGCGCTCGATGTCGGCCGGCCGCGTGTGCTGGCCCTCGACATCCCATTCCACCCATCCTGGATTGTTCCATGGACAGTGTGATGGACGCCATCGCGCAACCTACACCCCCTTGGCGGAACGCGCTCACGCCGCCGGCCGCTTCAGTGTGAGCTCGGCCCGGATCTCATCGTAGGGAACCCAGACGCCCCCTGCGGCATCCTCGACGAGACCGACTTCCTTCAACTTCGCAACGTCCTCATGAACGCGCTTGACGTCGCGACCCAGCCGACGGGCCAGCTCCCGGACCGCGAGCGGACCTTCCGCCTGGAGCGTGCGAACCAGTGCCCACCGGTTCGGCGTGAGGGTGCGATGCAGTCCTTCGACGGACTCGAAGGTGAGCAGCTCGCCTTGGGCCACACCGCTTTCCCAAACCTCCCGAAACCGGTCGAGCCCCGCGGTGAGACTCTCGACACACACCGTGACCGTCCTCATCGCCCTTCCTCTTGTGCCACGTCTGCCAGGAAGTCCGCCAGCAGACGATCCAGGGACACGAAGCGGTAAGGCTCCTCCCGGCCCAGGTAGTGCCGGTGGTCACCCTTTCCGCGCTCATTGTCGTAGCCAACGATTCGCTCACCACCCCGCACGTAAGCCAGCCTGTACTTATATCCGTGCGGCCTCTCCGGATCGCGATCCGGCAACCTCCAGATGACCTCCTCCACCAACGCCCCGCTATCGAGTTGAATGCGATTGCGATATAGGAGGGTGGCGGCCATGTTGGCGATGCTGCCAACGGCTTATACGGTGTGTCAAGATAGGCTGGTGTCGCCCTGCGCCGTCATTTCGCTGGCTCACCACCAGCCCTCAGCCAACCTTGACAGCGTCAAAAAAGCTGGAGTCCTCAAACCTTGGCCTCACGGCAGCAGAACCTCCGGCCCACGTCCCCGCTTCTGGACCTAAAGCATGCCCCCCCCACCTCGCTATATTCCGCGAGCCAGAGAACAAACCCGTCGCGAGCCCCGGAGGCTCTTTTCCCTCCGACGTACATTATTTGTCAATATCTGCAAAATGCGACGAGCCAAGCACGACTCTGCTGCGCCTGAACGGGAACGCAGAGGAGGGAAACTCGATAAGGGTAAAGGGTGCCCTTCATCGCTAACGTTTCTGTCAGCAGAACGCGAGTGCACCAGCAGGGTCCGGCGGGTTTAAGCGCCTGCCAGCGACACTGCTCGGGCCACGGCCCGGTCCTCAGGATAGACCGCACGATGGCACCCCCCCGACGCAGTACGCCCCCCCAGCATACTCCCGGAGAGCCAGTGCAGAACCGCGCCACCCGCGCGCGGACGCTCACCGGCCTGCACCGAAGCTTATGATGGGGTCCACGGCCACTCGCTTCGCGAAGCTGCTCGCTTGGCGCCCGGGCGCCTACCTGCGCGCGAGCGGCGTCCTCTTCACGTGGCTCTCGATCCGGGCGTTGGCACAGACTGCGCTATTTATCCTTGTGGCCCGTACACTAGGTGCGGACGGCTATGGCTCGCTAATAGCCGTCATGGCCGTAGCGACGTTCTTCACACCCCTGGCTGGACTCGGCGGACAGGCACTACTCCTGCGTGACGGGGCGCGGGACCCGCAAAACCTTGCAAGGCACCTCGGCGATGCCCTGCGCCTATGGGCCATCAGCGTGTTACCCCTCTGTTTTCTCGCCTTCCTCGCCTGTCGCCTGCTGATCCCGACCGCCCTGCCCGCCTATGCCGTGGCAGCCATTGTGCTGGCTGATCTAGCCGGTTCCAGCTTACTGGAGCTACTTGCGCGCGCCTGGCAGGCAATCCAGCGCATGGGTGCCTTTGGCGCCGTTATGGCCGGCCTAATCCTCGCGCGACTCCTGACGTTCCTCGCATTCCTTACCGTCTCTCCTCTCACACCCGCTCACTGGGCCATCTGGTATGCGGCAGCTACAACGTGCTACCTCGTATTAGTGCTTGTCGTCGCAATCCAGCACTTACCCTCCCCGCTTGTCTCCACCAAGCCCACCCGGCACCTCGCCCTCGCAGCCCTTCCCTTCGCTTTCGCGGGAACAGCCATTCGCCTCCAGGCAGAGGCCAACAAACCCATCCTCGCGCGATACGAGGGCCTCTCCGGCGCCGGCACTTTCGCCGCCGCCCAGCGCATCACCGAACTGCTCCTCCTGCCGCTTCAGGCTCTCTTAGAAACCCTGATCCCCCGAGCGTACAAAGCCCCAGACCCTTTTGAGGCTACCCTCCGGCTCGGTGTCCTAACACTGGGGGCGGCAGCCGCGGCCGGCGCTGCCCTGGCCAGCACAGCCCCACTCCTCCCCTACTTCCTCGGTCCAAGCTTTGAGCCGTCACTTCACGCTGTACGCTTGCTCGCGGCCCTGCCCACCTTCTTCGTCGTCCGCTCACTACTCACAGTCGCCCTAGCGGCCCTCGATGGCCAACGCCATCTCCCCGTAGTTTATGGAACAGCCGCTGGTACCGGCGTTCTCGCAACCTCCTGCTGGGTGCCACAATATGGCCTCCCAGGCGCCGCCGCTGCTCTATATGCGAGCGAAGTCGCGAGCATCCTCATCCAACTCATTCTCCTCCGGACCAAACGAAGATGAATGACCCCAGTAACGACCTCTTTGCCATCTACGCTACCCATTACCGAAGAATGGAGGTTGTTGAACGGTTACCAGCAGACCCCGAGAAACTAAAGCGCGACCGCCTTCCCCCTTGGATTACTGATGTAGCATCCGATGCCCGCGTCATAGATCTCGGCTGTGGTCAGGGCCACCTTCTCGCCGCGCTCCAGCGCGTAGGCTTCACGAACCTGTCCGGCGTCGATATTTCTCCCCAGCAGCTCGCCGTGGCGCGGGTTCTACTGCCACCTTCTGTTGCTCTCCAGCGTGCTGAACTGCACCCCTTCCTCGCGAGCCAGCCCGACCACTCCTATGATCTAGTATTCCTCAACGATGTGTTGGAGCATCTTCCGCGCCATGACACCTTGACCGTTCTGCGACACCTTCACCGCGTTCTCGCCGCCAAAGGACGCCTGAGCATACGCGTTCCAAACTCCTCAACCCTCATCGGCGCATTCACGCAGACGATTGATTTCACACACGTTACGCACTTTTCTGAGTACTCGCTCATTCAGGTACTGGAAGCCGCCGGCTTTTCTCCAGACGGCCTACACTTCGACCGCCAAGCACCTCGCCTGTTCTGGTCCTCGCAACACCCGAACCGTGCCCTCCTGCGATTAATAAACCGCTTACGCTGGCACACAAACAATTGGCTCCACCGAGTTCTCTATAGGCTGCTCGACATGCATCCACAACCAACAATATTCGATACAAACTTAGTCATTTCCGCCATCAAATGAAGCCCTCTCTCCTAATTATCCTTCCGGATCTCGCGCCTGGTGGAGCCCAGCCAATGAACATTCGCCTTGCCCAGCAACTAGCCCAGCGCGGCTGGCAGCTGCGCATCGCCGTTCTCTTTGACCGCCACGAGTCGCTGACGTCTACGGCCCTGAAGGACTTGGATGTGCGCCGCATGCGCGCAACCGGACTCTTAGGCAAACTTGCCTTACCCCTTCGCCTGGCACGTATGGCACGTGATAGCCACGTTCTCTTGGGAGGCATGGAGCTGGCAGCGACCACCTACGGCCACCTGGCAGCCCGTCTATCATCGAGACCGTTTCTCTCGTGGACGCATATAGCCTTCCACAAGCACCAAACCGCTACTGCGTGGTCCGATCGCTGGGTTGCCAGATCAGTGTACCGCCACGTACGCTGGATAGTTTTCCCCTCGCACGGAGCAGCTGATTCCCTAAGCACAGCACTTGGCCAATGTCCCCGGAGCGGGCAATGGCAAGTCATCGAGAACTTCCTTCTTCCACAGCACAACGCTCTCATACACCCACCACCCCTCCCCGACGCCTTCTCAAAACCCGTCGTCATCGGACTAGGCCGACTGGTCAAGCAAAAAGCCTTTCATCGCCTGATTTGCGCCCATGCGATGCTCCGCGACCGAGGCGTGGACCATCACCTGGTCCTTCTCGGCGACGGTCCGCTCCGACAGGAGCTACTCGCCCTTGCTACGCGCTTGGGGGTAGA